>JBIPLZ010000403.1:0-2582 GCA_044369395.1 Flavobacteriales bacterium
GATATTTCTCTGACCTACCACAAAGCCATTCACCAACTGCGATGTCATTATTGTGGGTATAGTATGAATGTGCCCTCACAATGCGCCGAATGCTCCTCGACCGATTTACGCATGAAGGGTTTTGGCACCGAGAAAATTGAAGAAGAATTGTCGGAAATTCTCCCCGATGTTTCTTCAGCCCGTATGGATCTCGACACAACCCGATCCAAATACGCATACCACAAACTCATCGAAGATTTTGAGCACCAACGTATTCAAGTTTTGATTGGAACGCAGATGGTTACTAAAGGACTTGATTTCGATTTGGTAGATTTGGTAGCTGTTTTAAGTGCTGACTCCATGCTAAATTATCCTGATTTTAGAGCGTTTGAACGCAGCTTTCAGTTGTTCTCCCAAGTGGCGGGTAGGGCAGGTAGACGCGAAATTCAAGGCCGGGTTATTATACAAACCTGGAAGCCAGATCATCCTGTTTTGCGGCACGTTCAAAATCACGATTACGAGACATTTTATTCTGAAGAAATTGAAGAACGAAAACGTTTCTTTTATCCACCTTTTTCGCGCATCATTCATATTACATTGAAGCACGAAACCACCGATTTGTTGGATCAAGGAGCCGAACAATTAGCCAATTTCCTTCGACAAACGTTTCAATCGCGCATTCTCGGTCCCGAATATCCTGCTGTTGCTCGTGTGCGCAACTTGTTCCAAAAGCGCATACTCATGAAAATTGAACCGCAGGTTTCATTAAAAAAAGTAAAAGCGGAACTCCAAAAACAAATTGAATACTTTTTCAAAGAATACCCACTCAAAAACTTCCGATTGGTCATTGATGTGGATCCGGTAAACTAAGATAAACTCTTCTCTAAAACCTGGGGTTTAGTGTCCTTGGTATTAATCCCTAGGTTAATCCCCAGGTTGCGCCTCAGGATATCACCAAGTTGCTTACATTTGGAACATGAAGAAATACATTCTCTGTGCACTGCTCTTTTTCTCAATAAAGGCATTTTCACAGATTCCACATCCAATAAATGGGGTTCAGGACGAACGCCATGTGTGTTATGCATTAACCCAAGTCAATATTCACGTGAATGCCGATGAGGTTATCAAAAATGCCACAATCTTGGTTCAGAATGGAATCATTACAAACGTCGGTTCGCAAATCGCAATTCCTCAAGGGGCCGTTGTTTTTCCTCAAAATGGGAAACATCTGTATCCTGCTTTTATCGATTTATGGTCGGGATACGGATTGCCATCGCCCGAAGGGAGAAAAAGAAGATACGACGAAAAGACCGACCGCGATGATGCCGGCCCTTTTGCCTGGAATATGGCCATTCATCCCGAATACGAAGCAGTGAATAATTTCAGTGTTAATGCATCGCAGTCTGCTTCTTTGAGAAAAGCTGGATTTGCTTCGGTTTTAACACACTCTCAAGATGGTATTATGCGTGGAACGGGAGTGTTGGTTAGCTTGGCTGATAAAATTGAACATCAAGTAATTCTAAATCCGAAACCGGCTTCGTTCTTTTCTTTCGATAAAGGCAGTTCATCGCAAGATTATCCATCTTCATTGATGGGAAGTATTGCATTGTTAAGGCAGTCGTTATTTGATGCACGCTGGTATGCTCAAGGAGGGAAATTGCATTATACCAATCAATCGTTACAAGCAATTACAGACCAAGAAAAACTGCCTGCTTTCTTTAACTGTTCAAACTGGGAGGATGCTTTGCGTGTAAATAAAATAGGAGTCGAGTTTGGTCGGAAGTTTATTGTATTTGGAACGGCAGATGCCTATCATCGCGTTGATGAAATCAAAAAAGCCGGGCTTCAACTTATTTTGCCTTTGCAATTGCCCGAAAGCTGGGATGTAAGCGATAGTTATGCAGTGAAACATATTCCACTTTCAGACATGTTACATTGGGAAGCCGCCGCCTGCAATGCTGCAGCCATGTTCAAAGCAGGTGTTCCATTTGCATTTTCCTCGGCAGGTTTAAACGATATTGGGCTAACTACTGAAATGTTGCACAAGGCCGTGAAAGCTGGATTGCCTGCAAAAGAAGCGTTGCGGGCTTTAACTTCAACTCCTGCAAAAATGATTGCCGCCGATAATCGAATTGGTCAAATAAAATCCGGAATGGAAGCTAGCTTCTTTCTCACAAACGATACTCTTTTTCATCCCGGAAATCGTATTGTTCAAACCTGGGTTCAAGGCATATTATATGATAATGAACCATACCAAACACCCGATATTCGGGGTAAATGGAATGTTATTGCGGATGGATATCCAAATTTAGAACTTAACATTTTCCAAACATCTCCTAGAGCTGAAGGGCAAATTAGTATCGAAAATAAAGAAGGTAAGGCAACCATTAAACTTTCGGGAACACGTATCGATATTTCGGTTTCGCATCCCGAATTGCAATCAGCTTTGCGCATGAATGGTAGCATTTTAATACAAAACGGTACGAGCACACTAAGTGGAAAAGGAAGCTCGGAATTAGGTGCTGAATTCGAATGGTCAGCAACATTTCTTCAAGCTCCAATTGATAGCTCAAAAGCAGATACTATTCCTGTCTTTACTATCG
>JBIPLZ010000402.1:0-2582 GCA_044369395.1 Flavobacteriales bacterium
TCTATTTCCGTAATGTGGGAAATCGTGTATTATTTGGTGGAGGACGAAATTTAGACAAAGTTGCAGAAACAACTTATTCGCACCAAACGACTGAAATCATTCAACAAAAACTAGAGAAGTATTTAAAGGAAACCATACTTCCCGGAATTGATTTTACCATTGATCAACGTTGGGCTGGAACGCTAGGATTGGGAAAAACCCGTTTGCCTATCATCAAAAAAATAGACAACAATGTATTCTGTGCAGTTAGAATGGGCGGAATGGGCGTGGCAATTGGTTCGCTTGTGGGTAAAAATGTGGCAGCTTTGATGGCTGAAGATTAAGGCGTAGAAATTAGTAAATGCCTTGAGTATTCAGATGTTGATGTTTTAATTCTCACCAAATACACTCCCGCACTCCATGAGTCACTTCCTATTTCGAGTGTTTTAAAATCACCAGATTTCGAAAATTGCAATTGTCCTGTAGATGAATAAACTGAAATACATTCGATGGGAATTTCCGATTCTATCATAAACTTATTGATTGTTGGATTGGGAAACATTCGAATTTCCTGATTTGGAAGAACATCTAATCCAACCCAAGAAAAAGTAAAAGGCGAAGAAATTGCTGTACATCCATATTGGTCGTAAATACGCACATTGTAATTCCCATTGTAAATTGGCTGCCAATACATGGTATCGGAATCTGGAATCTCCACGCCGTTTACATACCAAATGTAGCTTTGAGCAGGAATGGCAACCATAGTGTAGTCTAGCATTGTTATAGTTGGGGCAGCAGGCGGACTTATAATTGTAATAGCAACATTATCGGTATTTACACATCCAATATCAGATACACCAGCAATGGAATAATTACTGTTAGATGTTGGAGAAACGTTAACAGAATCAACATCTGAAGAAACCAAACCAGGTCCTGGATTCCAGTAAAAACTTGAAGCTCCTGTAGCTTGTAACGTAATCTGAGTTCCCAAACAAATAGAATCGGATGAAGCAAGAATTTGAACATCTGGAAGCTCATTCACAACAATGTAATCAACCAGTTTCAAGGTATCACTTTGTAAACCAGTCGTAACGATGAGTTCTACATCATAGCTTCCAGGTGTTGAATAGGTTACACTTGGAGATGAAAGCGAGGAATTTGCAGGCGTTGCTCCTTCGAAAGACCAACTAAAACTCTCTGGGTTATTCAAACTTGTGTTGGTAAATTGAACCGGTGTATTTTGGCAAACCAGATTGTTTGCAGGGACAGAAAACCCCGCTAAAGGAAAATCATTGCTAGATACCCCACTGAGATTTATATTATCGATGTAGATATTATTTCCATTTGAATTATATCCTTCAAAACGAAATCGAACTCCGGTCATTCCAATAAACGAATTCAAATTAATTGAACCACACGAAACTCCTGAGAAGCCTTCACACCAGTCGTTTGGTGATTGAGGAGTAAAAAACGAACCAGTAAACTCACTTGTAGCAAAATTATATGTGGAGTCTTGATTTTCACCTCTGGACCAAAGTCGATTCCACGTCTGCCCACAATCACTTGAAATGGAAAATGCTAAAGAATCGGTAATCCAAGGATATCGTTGTTCGTAGGCATAATCGAATGTTAAATTTATGGATGAATATCCGGTGAAATTGAACGTTGGACTGATTAAGTAATCGCTTGTTCCCGTTGAAAAATCGGAGAAATAAGGCAAACGAAGTGACTTATTTCCCGGAGAAGTTCCAATACTAGATGCGAATTCCCAGGTGGATGTTCCCGATGAATTTCCAATGGACCAGTTATTTGTATTTAACGAATTGCTTTCAAAAGTTTCGACGAAGGGTAAATCCGAACCAATAGTATTATTAACATGAAAGGAATAATACAAGAAATTATTCGCCATAAATGCATCCTGAAATGCATCATTGATTGTTCCTAGAACATTTACCTGAAGGGTATGATTCCCTGCATCAAGAACAGAAGTTTGAAGTAAAATATTCTGTGATAAGCCAGGGAGAATTTGTCCAGTCCAATGTTTGGTATAGGTAAAACCATTATCAATTTTACTAGTAATGGTAAGACTTTGAATGGTATCGAGTCCGGCATTTACAATGCGTATAAATGGAGAAACTTGATTATCACAAGAACTTAAAGACGGTGCGATAATATTACTTAACCAAGCATTGTATTGAGCAGTTTGGGTCGACAAGCAAGCAAGAGCCTGTTGCACGTTTAATCGCCCCGCCCCTAACAAGCCAATGTAATTTGGGTTAAAGACGTCAATATTATCGGCAGATGCAAGTAAACAGGATTCCACTTCGGAAGGACTTAATGAAGGATTTGCAGAAAGTAAAAGTGCTGCAGCAGCCGAAACCAAAGGAGCGGCAAAGGAAGTTCCGTTCTTTACTGACGTTCCATTATTGGGTGCTAGTGACCAAATTTGAGAACCCGGTGCAGAAATGTCGACAGAAGAACCATAATTTGAAAACGAGGCACGTACATCAATATTATTGGTTGCTCCAACGCTAATAACACCCTGATAACCTGCGGGATAATTTACATTCGAATTACCATCATTTCCGGCTGCTGCAACTAAG
>JBIPLZ010000420.1:0-2580 GCA_044369395.1 Flavobacteriales bacterium
CTACACGAGCCTCCCGGGCTCGATTAAGTGCGAGGCCGTCATGTGGACGCCCGTCACGCCGCCCTTCCCGCTGACGGGCCGCTCCGCGCCGGCCTTTGCAGCCAACGCGACGTCCCTCGCCATCGTCGGCGGCGTGTCCTGCGCTACCTCGGCCTGCATCGGCGGCCTCTCGGAGTACTCGCTCGGCTACGACGTGCGCAACGGCGCGCTGATCGAGACGCACACCGCCCCGGGCCCGGACTGGCTGGCCTCCAACTCGAACCTCACCTTCGACCGCGCGGCGCAGGCGCTGTCGCCGGTCGACGGCACCACCGTCTACGTTTTCGGCGGCATGAGCTCCGGCGCCGTGGGCAGCGTCGCCGCCGGCGCGGAGAACAATCTGCTCTGGACCCTGACGGCCGCGACGGGCAGCGTACCGGCCACGACCCTGCTCGCCTCCTGCGCCGCGGCGGCCGCGGGCGTGACGTGCCCCACGGCGCGCAAGTCCGCGGGCCTCGCCTACCAGGTCGCGTGCCCTGCGCTCGCGGGCGACTGCCTCGTGCTTGTCGGCGGCGACAGGGCTGGGGTGCCCTCGACGGACGTTGTCTGGGTCTTTGACCTCACGGCGAGGGCGTGGCTCGCGCCGAGCACGGCCATGGTGGGCGCGCCGCCGCCGCGCACGGGCCTCGCCGTGCAGGCCGCGCCAAACAGCTCGATGGTCTACGCCTTCGGCGGCCTGAGGCAGGGCGGCGCCGCCTCCAACGACGTCTTCGTGCTGTCGCCCTCCGGCTTTGTCGACGCGGAGCCCTACACCGAGATGAGCAACGTGGCGGCGGGCCGCTTTGCGCTCGCGAGCTCGCTCGACCCCAACCCAGCTTGGCGCTCGCCCGCTGGCGCCGCGGCCATCACGGACGGCAGCATCTCGACGCAGCTGAACCAGTGCCTCAACACCTTCGACAACGCCGCGTTCACCACCTCGACGGGCTTCGCCTACCCGGGGCAGGGCACCGTGGACCCCTTCGTCATGATCGACCTCGGCTCGGTCCAGGCCGTCGACTTCATCCACCTCTACGTGCGCAGCGACTGCTGCCAGAACCGCAACAGCGGCTTCCAGCTCTGGGCCGGCAACAGCAACGCGTCGAGCTCCGTGCTGAGCCCGACGCCGCCCGCTATCAGCTTCACCGCGCCCGCCGGCGCGGTGCAGCTCACGACGCCGTTTACGGACCTCGCGGTCGGCGGGCCGCAGATCGTGCCGACGCCCGGTCTCAGGGCGCGCTACCTCTGGTTCGTGCTGCCGGGGCCTCGCCGATTCCTCACCATCTGCGAGGTGCAGGCGTGGCAGAAGAGGCCCTGGGTCTGGCGCCAGCTCTCGGGCCTCTACAACGCGGCGCAGGAGGGCGTGTCCACGCAGTCCTCGACTCTGAGCGGCTGGGGCGACGGCATGGCGCTGCGCGCCGTCGACGGCCTCGCGACCAACAACCTCGACAACACGCAGCCCTACTCCGTCTCGCACACGACGAGCAACGACGTGCCCGGGCCGTGGTGGCAGGTGGACCTCGGCGCGGTCGTCTCCGTGCAGTACATCAACGTCTTCGGGCGCAACGACTGCTGCCAGGGCCGCAACACGGACTTTAAGTACGCGATCGGCAACTCGCAGGACTGGCTCTTCAACACCCAGTGCGCGAGCCCGCCCGCCTCCATCACGCCGCCCTGCTACCAGGTGTCCGTGGCGAACTGCCCCAACACGCCCGGATGCTACACGCCGGGCATGAGGACGAGCTCCATCGCCACGCCCTACACCTTCCAGGGCTCGACCAACTCGCCCGTGCCGCCGGAGACGCAGGTCGTGGCCCCGCCGGGCGCGCCGCTCACGGCCTGCTACGTGACCTTCCCGTGCAGGCTCACGGGCCGCTACCTCACGGTCTTCAAGAACGTCTTTGGCCAGTACGACGACAGGAACATCATCCAGCTCGGCGAGATCCAGGCCATCGCGAGCAAGCTGTCCAACATGCCGAGCCCGCGCGCCTTCATGGCCACGGCCGCCTACGGCGGCCTCCTGGTCGCCTTCGGCGGCGCTGACAGCCAGGGCTTCCGCTCCAACGACATCATCTTCTTCAACATGCTGCAGAACGTGTTCCTGCCGCCCTTCAAGCCGCTCGGCACGACACCCTCGCCGCGCGCGAGCGCCGTGCTGTCGCTGCTGCCGCCCGCCACTCCGGGCCTGCCCTCCAACGTCATGGCGCTCTTCGGCGGCTTCTCGAACGCGCAGCAGCTCAACGACTTCAACACGCTCTCCTTCCCGGCCTGCGGCGCGCTCAACAACGCGGGCGTGCAGAGCTGGAGCTGCGCGCACGGCGGCACCGTGTGCTACCCCAAGTGCTTCACGGGCATCGCGGCCGCGAACGGCGCCGACCCGCTCGTGTGCCAGCTCTCCGGCGCGTGGCTCGGCATCCAGCCGGCCTGCTCCGTGCAGGCGGCCGGTCCGGTGCCGGGCGTCACGGCTGTGGCCACGAGCTCCGCCGTCGTGACTGTGAGCTGGTCGACGGCCGGCCAGTCTGGCGGCTTCTTCGGCGTAGGCAGCATCTCGCAGTACCGCGTGAG
>JBIPLZ010000404.1:0-2573 GCA_044369395.1 Flavobacteriales bacterium
ATCGGAACCAAACAATCGCATCAAATCGTCTTCAAGTGACACAAAAAACTGCGAAGAACCTGGATCTCCTTGACGACCCGCACGACCTCTTAACTGACGATCGACACGGCGACTTTCGTGACGTTCGGTACCAATAATGGCCAAACCTCCTGCATCTTTTACACCTGCTCCAAGCTTAATGTCGGTACCACGACCAGCCATGTTGGTGGCAATGGTAACGGTTGATGCTTGACCTGCTTCAGCAACAATTTCGGCTTCGCGTTGGTGCATTTTAGCATTCAAGACATTGTGTTTGATGCCCTTTAATTTGAGCATGCGACTTAACAACTCGGAAATCTCAACGGATGTTGTACCCACTAAAACCGGACGTCCTTTCGCTGTTTCTTCAATGATTACATCGGTTACAGCATTGTATTTTTCACGCTTCGTTTTGTAAACCAAATCTTCGCGATCTTTTCTTGATATTGCTCTGTTTGTTGGAATTACAGCAACATCTAATTTGTAAATATCCCAAAGTTCGCCCGCTTCTGTTTCGGCTGTTCCCGTCATCCCGCAAAGTTTGTTGTACATGCGGAAATAATTCTGAAGCGTAACAGTAGCATAGGTTTGTGTAGCGGCTTCAATGGTGACATTTTCTTTGGCTTCAATTGCCTGATGTAGGCCATCGCTGTAGCGACGACCATCTAAAATACGACCGGTTTGCTCATCTACAATTTTCACTTTGCCATCCATCACCACATACTCAACATCTGTTTCAAATAATGTGTATGCCTTTAATAACTGGTTGATGGTGTGAATACGTTCTGACTTAATTGCAAAATCGCGAAGCAATTGGTCTTTTTGATCAATTTTAACTTCATCTGCATCTTTCGATTTCTCAATTTGAGCAATCTGTGAACCTACATCCGGAAGCACAAAGAAGTTAGCATCTTCACTTACTCCAGTAATTAATTCAATGCCCTTTTCGGTAAGCTCGATGGAGTTGTTTTTCTCATCAATTACAAAGAAAAGTTCGGCATCTACCTTATGCATTTCACGGCTTTGATCCTGCATGTAGAAATTCTCCGTTTTTTGCAAAAGTGCTTTTACTCCCGATTCGCTAAGGTATTTAATTAGCGCTTTATTCTTTGGCAAGCCACGGTAAGCGCGCAATAAAGCCATTCCTGCAGCTTTATCATCTTGACCAAAATGTTTCTTTGCTTCAGCCAATGCTGAGTTAATGAAATTACGTTGAGCTGTAACCAACTTTTCAATACGAGGCTTTAATGCGAAGAACTCTTGGTTATCGCCTTTGGGGGTTGGACCCGAAATGATTAGAGGAGTTCTTGCATCATCTACTAATACCGAATCGACCTCATCCACGATGGCGAAATTATGTCCACGTTGAACCAATTCTTCTGGGCTGCGTGCCATGTTATCGCGCAGGTAATCGAAACCAAATTCGTTGTTGGTACCAAAGGTAATTTCTGAAGCATACGCAGCGCGTCTTTCAGCTGAATTAGGCTGGTGTTTATCGATACAATCTACACGTAAACCATGGAATTCGTACAGCGTTCCCATCCATTCGGAGTCACGTCGAGCCAAGTAATCGTTCACTGTAACAAGATGAACCCCTTCGCCCGAGAGTGCATTTAGGTAAACAGGCAATGTTGCCACGAGTGTTTTTCCTTCTCCAGTAGCCATCTCCGCAATTTTCCCTTTATGCAGCATTATTCCACCAATGAGCTGCACATCATAATGAACCATGTCCCAAACAACACGATTTCCAGCTGCAGGCCAATTGTTCATGTAAATGGCTTTGTCTCCGTTTATAGAAACATAATCTTTCTTGATAGAAAAATCGCGATCCAATTGTGTAGCTGTAACTTCGAGTGTAGGATTCGTAGTAAAACGACGAGCTGTTTCGCGCATTACGGCAAACGCTTCAGGTAAAATCTCAAGCAATTTCACCTCGATTTTTTCGTGAATCTTTTTCTTAATCTTATCGATTGAATCGAAAAGGATTTCCTTTTCTGAGAAATCCATATCTGTTTCCGATTCCGCTCGTGCAGTTAATGCAGTTATTTCATCGCGTTCGGGTTGAATGGCTAACTGAATATCAGCTCGAAATGTAGTCGTCTTTTTTCTCAACTCATCGTTGCTCAATGAAGCAAGTGTTGGATAAATGACATTTATTTTATCGACTAGCGGACGGATTTCAGCAAGGTCGCGATCGGCTTTACTACCGACAATTTTTCCAAACAGGTTGGCGATCGATTTGATCATGGGTTCTAATATTCAAAAAATAGTGTGCAAAATTAAGGAATTTCCTTGGGCTTTTAACCCAAGTTTTATTCCTTAGAAATGTTCATGACAAAAAGGCGAAAGAAATGCGCACAATTTATTTCAATTCTTGAATAGATGACTAACTGTCAATGATTCAAGAGAAATTATGCCAACTGATTAAATGATAAATCAAGAAAAAACTATTCGTAAAAATGCATTTCCTTCATGTATTCAAATGCCTTGCTTGGCATAAAACATCGAACGTCTTTCTTCAATTTTACAGCCGTGCGAATCATGGTGGAAGAAAT
>JBIPLZ010000405.1:0-2561 GCA_044369395.1 Flavobacteriales bacterium
CGAAAGGCCCATTAGGAATTGTTGTTCCTGCTCTCGCAATGGGAACTCATCTACTATTAAAAGCCGATTGGAAAAATCTATTCCGCTGGCAATGGCTTGCCGGATTAATAATTATAGCATTGGTTTTAAGTCCGATGTTGCTTGGACTCTTCGAGCAATTTGATGCTCAACCCAATAAAATAGTAAATGGTCGGATTGGAGTTTCTGGAATTCGTTTTTTCTTTTGGGAGCAAAGCTTTGGTCGAATTACAGGAGAAAATGTTTGGAAGAACGATTCAGGGCCTTTTTTCTTTGTGCATAGTTTCGCTTGGTCATTTCTACCTTGGACTTTAGGTGTTATAGGTGCGATTGTATTCCTCTTTCGTGATTTTATTCATAATACAAAACAGTTTATCAAGCAACAACCCGAATGGATAAGTTGGGCAGGATTCATTTTTCCTTTCATTGCATTATCAGCATCGCATTATAAACTACCTCACTACATATACGTCGTTTTTCCAATGACATCGGTATTGGCCGCTCATTTTTTTGCACGTATCGAGTTGAAAAATAGTTTGTTTAACATGCGTTGGATTACTATTCCTCAAACAATTGTTTTGATTGCTGCTTGGTTATTTGCCGCTGTTATTTTTACATGGTATTTCCCACTTTCGAATATTCTACTTTGTATTGTTGGACTCATTGGATTGGGAATTTTTATTTGGGCCTTATTCAAGAAATTCGATCTGAGACTTTCCCGGTTTTTGTGGATTTCGCTTGCCTCTTCCTTGAGTATTAATATCTTAATGTCAACTTGGTTTTACCCATCTGTTTTAAATTATCAATCTTCCTCACAGATGGGGACATGGATAAAAACGAATAACCTATCGCATTTGCCTCTCTACATAACCAAGGTGAATGGTAGAGCTTTGGATGTTTATGCCCAAAAAAGAGTGATTGGTGTGGAATCTTCTCAATTAGATTCCATCGTATTGGCTCAAAAAGAAGTATTGGTTTTCACTGATCAGGTGGGATTGGATGAATTAAAAACCTCCAAAAACTCATGCAAAATTCTTAAAACAATGTCCGATTATCCTGCTACTCTTTTAAGTTTAAACTTTGCAAATCCTTCAATACGTCAATCAATTCTCGGAAAACGTTTCTTAATAAAAGTGTCTGAATAAAATTTATTTATTCATGGTAACAATACAGGATTTTATGATTTGCGATGAACCCTGGAAATTGATTGAGTATTGAATAGAGATTGTATTTCCAGCAATTGAACCATTACCTTCAACAGAGCGCCCTGTCCCATCAGGATATTGCTTTTCAATAATAAATGCACTTTGATTAATTGTTGCTCGAACTGGCAATTCAAATAGATTACCCAAGTTATATATAAGAATATCTGTTAAATTATCATTTGCTTCCCGTACATCTGTATAGAAACTTTGAGCTGGTGTTATATTGCAGGATTCATTTGAATTGTAAATCCCTACATATTTTTTTCTTGGGCTTATACAACTCTCATTGTCTACCTCCGCTTGGTCGTCATAGTTTTCAGAATTAGGATCTGTGCAACCTGGCTTTTTATTACATGAAACAAATGTTAACGTAAGACTCAGGAAGAACAAACCTGCAAACGACGATATGGATTTCTTATTCATTTCTCAAATATAAAAAAGGCAATGTTTAAAAAACAAGTATACGAACTATTTTCATTGCAATGAATCGTATTTCTTAGAAAAATCAATCTCTATTTAAATGAAATTGGCAATGAAAAATTTTATTTACTCAGCATAATAAATTCCCTAAATCCAGTAGGAGATGGCAACACAGGAATAACTTGTAGGGTTTGAGTTTGTTTTGAAGAAATCAACCATGCACTTTGGTCATAAAGTTTTTGTATTGAATCGCAATTTGCCAATGGTGTTGTTAAGCCAGCAAACCATGCATATTGAGATGAATCGACAATGCTTATTGTGTTTGCATCCAAATTCAATTTAGGCATACATTCTCCAAGTAAAGTGATCTCAACCAAACTTTCAGGACCAATTCCATTTCCTTGTCCACAGCGCTGTTTGATAAGATGGGCCGTATCTCTAAGTGTATAACTTGGATTAAATACTATCGAAGAAATAATTATCACTCCAAATAAAACCAAAAAGCGAAAGGTTAGATTTCGTGCAATAGAAATGGGTTTAAACCATGTATTGTAACATTCAATTACAATGATGCAGCATAGAATCAGCGCGATTAAAACGAAAGTGATTCCTGTCATTTCTTCAAAAACCCCAATACTAACCCATAAAGCTTTGCCTATCCATAAAAGGATGGCAAATTGTAGAATATTAAGAGAAGGATTGCTTATATAATTTGTAAAAAGGAATTTGAGAACTAGAAAGAACGATGAATATAGAAGTAAAAAAACGGGAACGATTGTAAATAACTCACTTAAACTATTCCCTTCGTTTAGAATGTGCAAATTTGAAAAAGTGACAAACAGAGGAAGTCCGCAAAACCAAGCTAGGCAATATCGGAATGTAGAACTCGATTCAATGGGATGTTCCTCGAATTGGATA
>JBIPLZ010000055.1:0-9639 GCA_044369395.1 Flavobacteriales bacterium
TTCTTCGCCATGCAATTTTAGGTACCGAATTAAATATTACCAAAGCACTTGTATTTCGAGTAGGATATAATTATCAGCGACGCCAAGAAATGAAAGTTGATAGCCGATTAGGAACTGTTGGACTTTCATGGGGACTTGGCGTGAAAGTGTATAAGTTTTCGATCGCATATGCTCGATCGGCATATCATCTTGCTGGATCTCCCAACCAGATTTCCCTTTCTGCAAAACTTTCTGATTTTTACCATAAATAAAATGCCTCCTCGTAAGATTACCATTGCAATTGACGGCTATTCTTCCTGTGGAAAATCAACCATTGCGAAAGCATTAGCTTCAACCCTTCATTATAATTATGTGGATACAGGTGCCATGTATCGAGCGGTTACTTTATATGCATTACGAAATGGACTTATAAACGGTAAGCAACTTGACGAAGAAGGATTGATTGATGAATTAGAAAACATCAATATCCAATTTCACTTTAATACGGATACTCAAGCCTCGGAAATTTTACTCAATGATGAAAATGTTGAGCAATATATTCGACAAATGGATGTGAACGATTGGGTAAGTAGGGTGAGTGCGGTAGGAGAAGTGCGAAGAAAAATGGTCAAGATTCAACAAATGCTTGGCAAAGGAAAAGGAATCGCTATGGATGGTAGAGATATCGGAACGACTGTTTTTCCCGGAGCAGAACTGAAAATTTTTATGACTGCTGATAAAGATGTTCGAACCCAAAGACGCTTGGATGAAATGGAATCGAATGGCATTTCAGCAAGCTTTGAGCAGGTTCAAGATAATTTATTGCAACGAGATTTGGAGGATATGAACCGAGTTGAAAGTCCTCTCAAGAAAGCCACAGATGCAATTGTACTTGATAATACACATT
Organism: Flavobacteriales bacterium; assembly: GCA_044369395.1. Lineage (GTDB taxonomy): Bacteria > Bacteroidota > Bacteroidia > M30B66 > M30B66 > CALQRR01. The sequence continues at coordinate 887 of JBIPLZ010000055.1, forward strand.
TAACTCGCGACGAACAACTTGAATTTGTCATTCAGTTGGTAAATAAAATAACTATTAAGTCTTTTGCGTAATTCAGGAATTGATCTTTTGATAACGCGTCCCCATTTTTTTAATTTCGCTTTATGAATGTAACCATTGATGCAAATTCGGGTTTTTGTTTTGGAGTTGTTTATGCCATACAAATGGCTGAGGACGAATTGGATGCTAATGGATCACTCTTTTGTTTGGGCGATATCGTGCACAACAATATGGAAGTAGAAAGATTGGAAAAGAAGGGATTGAAAATTATCGATCATCAAGAATTCCAAAAACTACAAAACACGAAAGTGCTCATTCGTGCCCACGGAGAGCCACCTGAAACCTATAAAACAGCCATCGAAAACAACATCGAACTCATTGATGCATCGTGTCCAGTTGTTCTGAAATTACAAAACCGCATTCGAAATGGTGTTGAGAATTTAGGTGATGGACAAATTGTAGTTTATGGAAAAGAAGGCCATGCTGAAGTCAATGGCTTAGTTGGTCAAACCAATGGAAATGCAATAATCGTGAGTGATATTGATGAACTCGATTTGATTGATTTCAATAAACCGGTACAGTTTTTCTCTCAAACTACGCAACCAAGTGATGGATTCAAACTCATGCTTGAAGAAATTACACATCGAATAAAACAAGCAGGACATGATCCAATCGAATTTCTGAGTTCGAACGATACCTTATGCAGACAGGTTTCCAACAGAGAACCGCAATTGCTTGATTTTTCGAAAGCCCATGACGTTATTTTGTTTGTTAGCGGAAAGAAAAGCTCGAATGGAAAAGTGCTTTTCGATGTTTGTAAAAGTGTCAATCCACGAACCTATTTCATTTCCGAATGGACAGAAGTGGATTTGACTTGGGTGCAAGGGGCCGAATCAGTAGGAATTTGTGGAGCAACATCAACACCTATGTGGTTAATGGAAGAAATTGAACGAGCTTTAAAAGCTGAGTATTCGGCTTCTTAAAACAGGGAATAACATTTTCCGATTTTCATTTCTTTGTCATGATTATCCCATGAAATTTATTTCAATAGGGAATAAATTTTTTACAAATTGAAATCATTTTTATTTACCTTTGCACCCCTTCGAAAATCGATGGTGATGCATTGAGCATCAATTTGTTTAATCATTTTTAATTAGTGACGTAATGTCAGAAAACAATCAAGACGCACAAGAAACTACTGCAGCAGTAGAAGTTTCTGAAATGTCTAAAATCTCAGAAAGTGCCCTTCAATCCATTTCAACGATGGATTTCGATTGGGATTCAGTAGGAAAAAGATCAAGTAACTACAGCAAACCAGAGCGTGAGCGCATGGAAACGTTGTACGAAAAATCACTTAGTTCAATCACAGAACATGAAGTTGTTGATGGTGAAATTGTAGCGATGACATCGAAAGATGCAGTTGTAAACATCGGGTACAAATCGGATGGTATCGTGGCTTTATCTGAGCTTCGTTACGATTCAGACATCAAAGTAGGTGATCGCATTGAAGTATATATTGAATCGAAAGAAGATAAAAGCGGTCAGCTTTTGCTTTCTCATAAAAAAGCACGTTCTCTAAAATCTTGGGATCGTGTAAATTCTGCACTCGAAAACGACGAAATCATCAAGGGTTATGTGAAATGCAGAACCAAAGGTGGTTTAATTGTGGACGTTTTTGGAATTGAAGCTTTCCTTCCAGGTTCACAAATCGATGTGAAGCCAATTCGCGATTACGATGTGTATGTTGGAAAATCAATGGAATTCAAAGTGGTGAAAATCAACAAAGAATTCAAAAACGTTGTCGTTTCTCACAAAGCTCTTATCGAAGAAGAATTAGAAGCTCAAAAAACAGAGATTATTTCTAAGCTTGAAAAAGGTCAGGTTCTTGAAGGAACTGTTAAAAACATTACTTCTTATGGAGTATTCGTTGACTTAGGTGGTGTTGATGGATTAATTCACATCACAGACTTAAGTTGGGGCCGCATCAATCATCCAGAAGAAATTGTGAAATTGGATGAGAAAATTCAAGTGGTAATTCTTGATTTTGATGAAGGTAAGAAGCGTATTGCTCTTGGCTTGAAACAATTAACTTCTCATCCTTGGGATAATGTTGATCCAAACTTAAACGTTGGCGACAAAGTGAAAGGTAAAGTTGTTGTTTTGGCTGATTACGGTGCATTTGTTGAAATTGAGCCAGGTTTCGAAGGTTTGGTTCACGTATCGGAAATGTCATGGTCACAGCATCTTCGTTCAGCTCAAGATTTCTTGAAAGTTGGAGAAGAAGTGGAATGTTTAATTCTCAGCTTAGACCGCGAAGAGCGTAAAATGTCTTTAGGTATTAAACAATTAATGCCAGATCCTTGGGCTGAAATTGAAGCGAAATATCCAATAAATTCTAAGCACACTGCGAAGGTTCGTAATTTCACCAACTTCGGTGTTTTTGTTGAACTAGAAGAAGGTGTTGATGGTTTAATTCATATTTCAGACTTAAGCTGGAGCAAGAAAATCAAGCATCCAAGTGAATTCACCAAGATTGGCGAAGAAATCTCTGTTATCGTTTTAGATACAGATAAGGAAAATCGTCGTTTGAGCCTAGGTCACAAGCAAATGGAAGAAAATCCTTGGGATGTTTTTGAAACCATCTTTACAGAAGGTTCAATACATCAAGGAACAATTACATCCATGAATGACAAAGGTGGTGTTGTTGCACTTCCATACGGTGTTGAAGGATTTGCTCCAAATAAACACCTTGCTAAAGCCGATGGTACTGTTGCTAAAACAGAAGAAACTATTGATTTCAAAGTGATCGAGTTTGCGAAAGAAAGCAAGAAAATCATCGTTTCTCATGCACGTACACATGAAGAAGAAAAGGCAGGTTCTCCGGATGTTCGCGAAAGTGACTCTACCGAAAAACGTGCTGATGATTCAAAGAAAGCTGCTCGTAAAGTAAAAGAAACTCAAGAAAAATCAACACTTGGAGATCTTGACGTACTAGCTAATTTGAAGTCTGATATGGAAGAAAGCGAAAAAGCTGCTGCCAAAAAGACTAAAAAATAATTAGTCATAATTCATGTTGAAGCGTCTATCCTTTTGGGGATAGACGCTTTTTTTTGTTCAAATTTCCAAATTGAAATTAATATAAATCCTTTTTTGAAATTTATATTTTGATTAATTCTATCTTTAAGCCCATAAAAAAACTATGTCTCCCCGAGTTATTCTGGACACAGATCAATTTCAAAGAACACTTAAACGTCTGTGTTTTCAGTTAATTGAAAACCACAATGCTTTTGAAAATACGGTTCTTGTTGGACTCCAACCTCGTGGTTCAATACTTTCCAGATGTATTCATCAAGAACTCACACAGCTTTTAGGTAATGCACCTATTTATGGTGAACTTGATACAACATTTTTCAGAGACGATTTCCGAATTAAACCATTGGTTCCATCAACAACTTCAATGAATTTTGATATTGAAGGTAAAAAAGTGGTGCTCGTTGATGATGTACTTTTTACCGGCAGATCCATCCGAGCAGCGCTTGATGCTCTTCAACATTTTGGACGCCCTGCTAATATTGAGTTATTGGTTCTTATTGACCGTCGATTGAGTCGACATGTGCCCATTCAGCCCGATTATACCGGTGTTTCGGTTGATGCGATATTTTCCGAGAAAGTGGCTTTGCACTGGAATGAACAAGCTACGTTAGCAGAAGTTATACTAAAAAATAAGGAGTCTTAAATATGTTGAGTGTCCGCCATTTGTTAGGAATTAAAGACCTTTTAAAAGAAGATATTGAACTGATACTTCATACAGCCGATAATTTTTTAGATGTGATTAATCGTCCCATTAAAAAAGTTCCTTCACTGCGCGATATTACCATCGTAAATCTCTTTTTCGAAAACTCAACTCGCACTCGTCTTTCATTTGAACTGGCAGAAAAAAGACTTTCTGCTGATGTCATTAATTTCAGTGCAACTTCCTCTTCAGTCAGTAAAGGCGAAACCTTAATTGATACAGTAAACAATATTTTAGCGATGAAAGTGGATATGGTTGTGATGCGCCATCCAAAACCCGGTGCAGCTCATTTCCTATCTCAACATGTTAATGCAAAAATTATCAATGCGGGCGATGGTGCGCATGAACATCCCACGCAAGCTTTACTCGATGCCTTTTCCATTCGACGGAAATTAGGGACGCTTGAAGGTGTTAAAGTGGCTATTGTTGGGGATATTTTACACTCTAGAGTAGCATTGTCGAATATATTCTGTTTGAAGAAAATGGGTGCCGAAGTTATTGTATGCGGCCCTCCCACCTTGATTCCACGCAACATCGAAAGTATAGGCGTTCGCGTGGAACATGACCTTAAAAAAGCATTGATGTGGTGCGATGTGGCGAATATGCTTCGAATCCAAATGGAGCGTCAGGATATAAACTATTTCCCTTCCATTCGTGAATATTCGATGCAATACGGCCTTAACAAAGAAGTGTTAAATAGCTTAAACAAAGAAATTTTGATTATGCATCCCGGACCCATTAACCGTGGTGTTGAAATTTCCTCAGAATTAGCAGACAGTAGTCATTCAATTATTCTTCAACAAGTTGAGAATGGTGTTGCTGTTCGAATGGCTGCTTTGTATCTCCTAGCTAATCGTCCCGAATAAGCCTATAATTTTTTAAATAGTTTATTGTGCTTTTCAATCCTTTTGCGTAGGTTTGGAGAAATGTTTTCGCGTATGAAATTCGCTCAAGAAAAAACAGAGCATTATACTATTTTAAAGGTCTTATCTGAAAAACTGGATAGCAGTGTTTCTCCTGACCTAAAATCCGAGTTCTTGCTTTTAAATAAAGATGGTGTTTGTAATATCATCTTAGATTTAACCGAAACTCGTTATTGCGATTCTTCCGGTTTGTCGTCTGTTTTAGTTGCCAATCGTTTGTGTAAAAATGACAATGGAACTCTCGTTCTTGTTGGACTGCAACCAAGTGTTCGGAAACTAATTACCATTTCACAACTCGAATCGGTTTTGCAGATTGTTCCAACGGTTAGTGAGGCAATCGATTATCTATTCATGGAATCAATCGAAAAAGATTTAAATAAAAACGATTAAATACACAACACATGACAAAACGTTACATTTTAGCAGCATCAATTGTTGCAGCATCTTTTGGAATTTCAAATGCACAATGCACTCCTGATCCAATTTATGCCGACTCTTCATTCAATATTTGGCCTGATACTTCAGTAAATTTACCTTGTGCATTTGCCGATAATGCAGGTGGTTACGAAGCTGTAATCAACCTTAAAACATTAGCCGACACAACCATCAATGTAACTGGATTTGGTGATATTACGGCATATATTTCTGCATTCAGAGTTAATTCGGTGAATGGTCTGCCTGCTGGATTCTCATATGCTTCCAATCAAACACCTTGGAACAATGGCGGTACTTCTCCTAATTTTACTTCGGTTCAAGGATGTATGGCGGTTTTAGCAAATCAAACTGCATTGCAAACCATTATAGCAAGTAATCCCAATGGGGCTGATTTTCCTTTAATTGTCACTGTGGATGCTAAAATTAGTACAACGAATAATACTTTCGCGAATTTTGTTTTAGCAAACAAATGGTTATCAGAAGTAACCACAATCCCCGGAGTTCAACCCATTCCGGTTTCGGGTTATGTAATTAAAGTGCGTCCAAGTGCATCGGGTGGCTGTCTTCCATTAGCTACAATCGATCTCCAATCAACTTCATTTGATGTACAAGGAAATTTCCCAAATCCATTCACCGGCTCAACGGAAATTCGTTTCACTAATGCCAATAGAAGCGATGTAGAATTTGAAGTGCGTAATATGGTTGGTAAACAAATTTTGAATCGTACAATCAAAGCAGAGCGTGGTCAAAACAATATCAGCTTTAACGCAGATAAATTTATTCCAGGTATTTACTTCTATACAATCAACGATGGTAAAAAATCCATCACGCGTAAAATGATTGTATCTGCTAACTAATGTGAAGATTTTCAAAGAAACCCTGTCTGTTAAACTACGGACAGGGTTTTTTTATGTGATTCTCCCACTTATTCCATTATGTAAAATGTCATTTGAGCTTACAATTTTAGGATGTGGTTCTGCCACTCCAACACTTTCACGTAATCCGACAGCGCAGCACTTAAGAATCAACAATGTTGAGTTTTTAATTGATTGTGGAGAAGGAACGCAGCTTCAAATGCTGAAGTTAAAATGTAAGGCAAGTAAATTGAAGGCCATTTTCATTTCACATCTTCATGGTGATCATTTTTTAGGTTTGCCTGGTTTGCTTTCAACCATGCATCTTTTGGGTAGAAAAAACAAGCTGCGTATATATTGTCCAGCGGGTTTGGAAGATATATTAAATCAGATATTTATCGCTTCCGATACTGATCTTCGCTATCCTCTCGAATTTATTCATACCAATCCAAATGAGAAAGAGCTGTTAATAGATACGCTCAATTTCACCGTTCATTCTTTTCCATTAAATCATCGCATTCCTTGTACGGGCTTTTTATTTTCTGAAAAACCACCACTTCGAAATTTGCGTCCGGAGAAGATCAGCCAATATAATGTTCCCATTAATCATATGAGGACGATTAAAGCAGGTGCCGATTTTACTTTACCGAATGGAGATGTGATTCCCAATGCCGAGCTTACCTTTCCAAGTAAAAAATCGGTGAGTTATGCGTTTTGTTCCGATACGGCTCCACTTGAATCATTGAAAGAAGACATTCGAGGTGTTGAGTGCTTGTATCACGAAGCCACATTTCTACATGAATTGATTAACCGTGCGCAAGAAACATTTCACAGTACTGCCATTCAAGCTGCTCAAGCAGCCATAGATGTTGGTGCTAAACAGTTATTGATAGGTCATTATTCTTCACGTTACTCCGATATTTCAGAATTGGAGATAGAAGCTGCATCGATTTTTGAAAATGTAACAGCTGTTGAAGATGCTATGGTTTTTAAAATTGTTTAGATGGCCATGTTCCTAAATTCAGAATTGTAACTATATTTATGGCATTCGAAATCATGTCCATTACCAAAGATCATATTCTCATCGAAATTGTTAAAGACAATCCCCTGCTGGCTTCAGTTGTGGATCGTTTTGGTATTTCATTTTCGAATTGGACACTGAGTATTGAACAAGCCTGTGAAATTGAAAAAGTAGATGTGAGTTTGTTGATTGAGATGTTAAAAGCATTTTCAGAAAACAACTATTTTCCAGCGGAAGGATTGAGTCAATTGCCCATCGAATTGCTTATAGAATATCTCATTAAAACACATATTTACTATATCAATTCCCGTTTGCCGCACATCGAGCAATTCATCGATTTGCTCATCGCTCAATACGGAAATCTAGATTTGCAATTGTATTTATTGAAAGATTATTTTCGAGAATACAAACGCGATATGTTGGAACACATTCGCTCGGAAGAACGCACTTTATTTCCGTATATTTTGAAATTAATTCGTATATCCGAATTAGAAAATAAAACCTCTTCACAGATTTTTAACTTGCTCGAAAAGAATGCAATTACGCAATTTATCAATGAGCATCATCATGTGGAAGACGAGTTAGCTGAAATGCGCCGCAGGCTGAACAATTACTCGGAAGCCAATAACCACAAGGTTCAAACTGCTGCCTTGTTTTTCGAACTACGAATGTTCGAATTGGATTTGTTTACCCACAGTAAAGTAGAAGATGAGATTCTCATTCCGCGTGCAAAAGAAATTGAATCGAGATTGAAAGCTGAACTTCTTTCGAAGGCAAAATTGAACTAAATAATAAATTTTTTAATAAGCTTTTCTGCCTCTGTTTGAGGATTTATCCAATGGATTTCTTGCTTATTCCTTAACCATGTTAATTGCCGCTTCGCATACCTTCGGGTATTTTGTTGAATCAATTCAATTGCTCGTTCCAAGTTAATTTCCCCATCGAAGTAAGCGAAAAGCTCTTTGTAGCCAACGGTTTGTAATGCATTGAGCTTTCGGTATGGATACAAGTCCTCAGCCTCTTTCAACCAGCCTTGCTCAATCATTTTTTCAGCTCGCGCATTGATATTAGCATACAAAGTTTCGCGAGCTATATCTGTGGCTAGATAAACAACTTGAAAATCGCGTACTGCCGTTTTCTTTTTTCGCAAACTAGAATAGGGGAGCCCTGTTTTTCGAATGACTTCAAGTGCCCGCATTATGCGTTGCGGATTATGGATATCTACTTGGGCATAATAAATAGGGTCCAAATTCTGCAATTCAATTTGTAATGCTTCCAATCCGGAATTTGTGAAAATAGAATCCAGCTCTTGTCTTATTTCTGGGTCCGACTCGGGTAATTCATCAAATCCATTCAGCAAGGCATCGATATACAACCCCGTTCCTCCACATACAATTTGAATCGGGTTTTCCTTAAATAATATTGAAAGAGTTTCTAACGCCTCTTGCTCAAAAATTCCAGCGTTAAATGGATCCTGAATGCGTTTTGAGCCAATGAAATAGTGAGGAACGTGTTGAAGTTGTGTTTCATCAGGGGCTGCGCTTCCTATGCGCATCTCCTCAAAAACTTGCCTCGAATCGGCCGAAACAACACTGCAATTTAGTGCTTGAGCCAATCGAATGCTTAAATCGGTTTTCCCGGAGCCTGTTGGTCCCGAAATGACAATTAATTGTGGTTTTTGAATGCCATCATTCATCGTAATCTGAACC
>JBIPLZ010000413.1:0-2557 GCA_044369395.1 Flavobacteriales bacterium
ACGGCTTCATATGCTATGCTTGGGGATTTGAATATTGCTGAACCTGGTTCACTAATTGGGTTTGCTGGTCCGCGCGTTGTGAAAGAAACCATTGGGAAAGACCTTCCTGAAGGATTTCAAACCGCTGAATTTGTTCTCGAACATGGATTTTTAGATAAAATTATTGAACGTAGAGATTTGAAAATTCAAATTGCGCAGATCGTTCGCATGTTGATGAAAAAAAACTGCAAGCCGGTCATTAAAAATGCTTTGAGTTGATTTTTTGATTTGAAAAATTTGAGCTTTTCACCATGCTTCAACTTATTAACATTTGAAATGTTAATTTTTTCATTCAATTAGATTCATTCAAAGAAATTTTGCTTAGCTTTGCGCTCCTGAAAAAGAAGAAATAATAAAAATGGGATTGACGTCAGAATTAAAAAAAGAACTCTTCACCAAATTTGGTGGATCTGAGACAAACACAGGCTCTACAGAAGCTCAAATTGCGATGTTTACACAGCGCATTTCCGATTTAACTGAACATTTGAAAGTCAACAAAAAAGACTTTGGAACACAACGTTCATTGATTCGCCTAGTAGGTAAGCGTAGAAGTATGCTTGATTATTTGAAAGCTCGAGATATTGAAAAATATCGTGCAATTCTTAAAGAATTGAACATTCGTAAATAATTTTTTTCGAAAAAGGCAATTCACGGATTGCCTTTTTCCTTTATTACACATTTAATAACATCCTCTATTATGAATATTGGAGTGCGCAAGACATTTGCAATGCCCGATGGTCAAGAAGTGACTATTGAGACTGGCAAACTTGCCAAACAAGCCCACGGCTCAGTCGTGATTACCATGGGTGGCACCATGTTGTTGGCAGCTGTTGTCAGCAATGAAGACGCAAAAGAAGGTGTCGATTTTCTTCCTCTTACTGTAGAATATCAAGAGAAATATGGATCTGCGGGTCGTTTTCCGGGTGGTTTCTTCAAACGTGAAGCGCGTCCTTCTGAAAACGAAATTTTGATATGTCGTTTGGTTGACCGTGCATTGCGTCCACTTTTTCCGGATGATTATCATGCTGATACAACCATCACGATCAATTTAATCTCTTCAGATCGACTACAATTACCAGATTCACTTGCATGTCTTGCAGCTTCTGCTGCATTAGCTGTAAGTAACATTCCATTTAACGGTCCAGTTTCTGAAGTTCGCGTTGCTCGTATCAATGGTCAAATGATCATCAATCCAAGTATCGAAGCATTGAAAGATGCTGATTTGGATATTATCGTTGCTGCTTCTCAAGACAGCATTGTAATGGTTGAAGGAGAAATGAAGGAAGTGCAAGAAAATGATATGCTTGAAGCAATCAAATTAGCACACGAAGCAATCAAAGTTCAGATCAATGCGATTAACGAACTTGCTTCAATGGTTCCTGCATCTCAACCAAAACGCGTATACAGCCATGAAACTCATAACGAAGAAGTTCGCGCTGCTGTTCATGCATTTTGTTTCGACAAATGTGCTGAAATTGCCCGTTCTGGAAATGATGATAAACATGCTCGTTCTGCAGCATTCAAAGCTGTTAAGGAAGAATTTATTGCAAGTCTTTCTGAAGAAGAATTAGCGGTAGCTAAACCATTTATAAGTGTTTATTTCCATGATGTTGAGAAGAAAGCTGTTCGTCAAGTAATCTTGAATGAAGGCAAACGTTTGGATGGACGAAATACAACGACCATTCGTCCTATTTGGGGTGAAGTAGATTATCTTCCATTCGCTCATGGTTCAGCTATCTTTACTCGTGGTGAAACTCAATCGTTGACAACCGTTACCTTAGGTACCAAAATGGACGAACAAACCATTGATGGTGCTGTATTGGAAGGTAAATCAAACTTCCTTTTACATTATAACTTCCCTTCTTTCTCAACAGGTGAAGCGCGTCCAAATCGTGGTACTAGCCGTCGTGAAGTTGGACACGGTAACCTTGCATTGCGTGCATTGAAACCAATGATTCCTCAAGGAGAAGACAATCCATACACGATTCGAATTGTATCTGATATCCTTGAATCGAATGGTTCTTCTTCTATGGCAACTGTATGTGCTGGAACATTAGCATTAATGGATGCAGGAGTGAAGATTGCTAAACCGGTTTCTGGTATTGCTATGGGATTGATTACGGATGACGGAAGTAAATACGCTGTATTGAGCGATATCTTAGGTGATGAAGATCATTTGGGCGATATGGATTTTAAAGTAACCGGAACAAAAGACGGTATCACTGCTTGCCAGATGGATATTAAAGTTCAAGGTTTGAGCTATGAAATTATGCTAAATGCTTTGAATCAAGCGAAAGAAGGTCGTTTACACATTTTAGGTGAAATGAACAAAGTGCTTACAGCACCTCGTGAAGATTACAAACCGCACGCTCCTCGTATTGTTGAGATCCGTATTCCGAAAGAATTCATTGGTGCAGTTATCGGACCTGGTGGAAAAATCATTCAGGAAATGCAGAAGGATACTCAAACTGTTATCGTTATTGAAGAAGTTAACGAACAAGGTGTTGTTCAAATTTCT
>JBIPLZ010000406.1:0-2537 GCA_044369395.1 Flavobacteriales bacterium
CAAGTATAAAGAATTCAAATTGTTGCAGTCTTGGTCTGTACTAATGGGGCCCATGATTGCCAACCGTACCGAAGATATCCGCTTGTATGAAGGAACTTTGTATGTGCAAATTACCTCTGCATCTTTGCGAAGCGAATTAAGTTTTGCTAAAGCCAAAATTATCCAAACCCTGAACGAACAAGTAGGCGAGGACTTGGTGAAGGATATAGTTTTTAGGTAGGAATTTTTTATTTCATTCAATTTAAACTTCTTCCCACCGGATACAACAAATATGTATCATCGGAATAGGGCGAACGTTCGTAAAACCAACGCAGTTGTGCTTGTTGGTCTTTGGAGAATGCTTCGTCATCGGCTTTCTTTTTCTCGTATTCGGCTTTTAATCTTGGATTTTTTAGGAGTGCATCGGCAGCATAAGGTTCAAGCACATAGGTCTCGAAATACTCGGTGCGCTCAAGGCATTCGGGAAAGAAGCCCCATTGGAAATAGGAATCGGTAAATGATGGTTCGAGAAGTAAACAAGCAAGATTTCCCAATTTCTGATTGGTTTGAATGACAACCGATCCTTTGAGAAACTGTTGTGGTTTGATTTCTATATCAGTATCTGCTTTTAAGCGACAACGCCCTTGTAAAGGAAGTTTTCCTTGTATTTGGGGATTGCTAAAACGGTACATGCTTAAAACCAACATACTGTCGTTTTGAATGGTTTGCATTTCGATTCCGTGTGATTTTAAGTTCTCAATTACTTCATGGTGTTGAACCGGAATGATGTAAAAAGCTGGAGGTTTAATTTTCAAAACCGGAATGTTGTTTTTTCGAACGGGGATCGTTTTGTTTTCCGATTTACCAAGCCATTCAACATAGCTGCCGTTTGTAATCGATGAAGTTTTTTTTCGGGATTCGATTCCTTTAAATGCCATTGAATCATTTGTGGATTTCGGGAAATCCCAACTCAATGCTAAAGAGTCGGAATGATAATTTTGGTCATTTTGGATTGATGTTATGAGTTCTTTTCCTTTTTCAGCAAGTAGTTTAATCGTTTCTAAAACCAAAATGCTTGTGCCTAATACGCGCTGTTTGAAAGGTTTTAAGGAATGGTTTTCTACTAATATGCTTGGCAAATGACGCGCATCGCCATACCCATGAGAGTAACGAGGTGAGAAAGTGTATTCGTTGTTTCCATCGTTAAAATCATCATCGTTTACGGCAAAAAGCAAGGGGCCAGGAATATGACCAGCTTTATCTAAAGCATGATCCAAAGTAGGGCGATAATTGCTTTTCAACCATTTCGAGATGTTAGGAGAATAAGCGTGTTCAGCTAAAAATCCATACGTAATGTCGTATTGATAATCGGCGCCATCGGTTACGTGAATGTCCATGTACAAGGTTGGATTTTCAGTGTTGATGACCTTGATGACTGATTGAATTTCTTTTGAATCGAGTTTGGTATAATCGCGATTCAGATTTTGGTTGAGCGCATTGCTTCTCCAACCCATAACTGTTGGACCACGTTGGTTTATTCGGTTAAACTCAGAAGTACGTTCATGTCCATCCACATTCAGAATGGGAATGAACAGGATATTGACATTATTGAGAATTTCTTGGTTTTTCTTGCTGAGCAGTTCACGGAATACCAACATGCCAGCATCTTTTCCGTCAATTTCTCCTGCGTGAATGCCTGCTTGAAATAGAAGTGTGGGTTTTGATGTTCCGGCTTGACGAATGGCATACATCCAGATATCGCGGTTTTGAGCGGTTTTGCCGATGCTTTGGCGACTAACAATCGGATAATCTTTTATTAATACTGAAAACCAATCATATAATTCTTTACTAGTTGCGGAGTTTTCACCATTGCTTAATTCGAATGGCGTGATAAAACGATCGGAGGATTTCAAAAGCATAGCTTCGCTTTTTCCTTTCCAAGCTTGCACAGGAGGAAGAAAATTTTGAGCAGATAGGATTTGTATTGTAAGCAAGATAACTAGGATACTATTTCTCATGGAAATGGTTGATGTTTGAACTGCGAAGATAGAATTTGGGGAGGAATTGAGTTTATATTGATTTATATTATAAACTCAAATCCGGCTTAATGATAGGAGCGGCGCCGTGCATAGCGGATAGCGTGACACCGCGAAAGCACGGAGTGGGGGAAGCCCCAATTACTGAATAAGCAAACGAAACTTTTGGGAGTCGAGATTTATATGATAAATGCCCGGAAATAAATGTTGGAGATTGATTTCATTGACCTGCGTTTTGCTTAACACGAGACGGCCCTGAGCATCAAAAAGTTGAACGAAATCAACATGCTTGGAAAATCGAACGAATTCATTTGCTGGATTGGGATAAAGCTGAATTTTCGGGCTATTTATTTCTTCAATTCCAACACTACCGTTGCTTGCATTGGGAGAGGTTTGTGCAGGATTAAAAACAATCCAATTGCTTCCGCCATCGCTTGATTTTCCATAACTAAAATCACTTGGTAAGGGAGGGATTTCTATATTTTCGATTGTTTGATAGGCATCGTCGATTTTCTTTGAAAG
>JBIPLZ010000407.1:0-2534 GCA_044369395.1 Flavobacteriales bacterium
GAACTGTTTTCCGTGAGCCAATCGTATGTAAAAACGTACCTCGTTTAGTTCCAAATTGGACAGCTCCAATCTGTATTGGTCGTCACGCTTTTGGTGACCAATATCGTGCTACTGATTTTCGCACAACCGGAAAAGGGAAGCTAACGATTAAGTTTGAAGGCGAAGATGGGCAAGTAATTGAGCACGAAGTGTATAATTTCAAAGGTGATGGTGTTGCCTTGGCAATGTACAATACCGATGAATCGATTCGTGGTTTTGCACGTGCATGTTTCAACCAGGCAATCAGCAAAAAATGGCCACTTTATTTGAGTACTAAGAACACCATTCTTAAAAGATACGACGGTCGTTTTAAAGATATTTTCGAAGAAATCTATCAAGCAGAGTTTAAAGCTAAGATGGATGCTGCGGGTATTACATATGAGCATCGTTTAATTGATGACATGGTTGCATCTGCTTTGAAATGGAATGGAAATTTTGTTTGGGCATGTAAAAATTACGATGGTGATGTTCAAAGCGATACCGTTGCTCAAGGTTTTGGATCTTTAGGTTTGATGACATCTGTACTGGTTACTCCAGATGGGAAAACCATGGAAGCAGAAGCCGCACATGGAACAGTTACGCGTCACTTCCGCATGCATCAACAAGGTAAAAAAACAAGCACGAATCCAATTGCAAGTATTTTTGCTTGGACACGTGGTTTGGAGCACAGAGGAAACTTAGATGGCAACCAAGAGTTAATTAACTTTTGCCAAACATTGGAAAAGGTGTGTGTGGATGTTGTTGAAAGTGGTAAAATGACCAAAGATTTGGCGGTTTGTATTTATGGAAATAAGGTGAGTGAAGATCAATATCTTCACACCGAAGATTTCCTTGAAGCATTAAATCTTGAATTGCAAAAACGATTAGGAGCATAATTTCGCTTCATCATTATAATTGAAAAGCCCCAGAAATGGGGCTTTTTGTTTTTTACTCATTACCAAATAAACATGCATAAAAAAGGGCGACACATTGGTCGCCCTCTTCAATTTTCAATTTTGTATTATTCAATAATTAAACGACGACTAACAATAGTGTTGTCTAAAGTTAATTGAATTAAGTAAAGCCCTGCTTCGAAATTGCTTGTGTTTAGTTGAATTTCGGATGCTCCATTCATTTGTCCATAATTACGAGAAGCAACTGTGCGACCGTTCATATCAATCAATTTCAACGTAACATTCTGTTCGTTCTTTAATTGAACCTTGATGGAAGTATATTCATTTGCTGGATTAGGATAAACAGCAAGATTTGCATCAATTTGATTTTGATCAACGATACTCGTTGCAATGGAAGTCCCTGAAACAAAACCATTCGCAATTGCTTCAGTTAATGTTGCCTTTCCGGCGTTGTTAACTGTTCCCGATTGGTTTACCAACATACTTACAATATGCATTTGAGTTTCGTCCCAAGTCGAAGGAAGTGTGAAGCTTGCATTGATGGTATAAGTTTCTCCAGAATTGATCGTTGCTGGGAATGCGATATTTGTTCCTCCGAATGAAGGGGCGATTGCGCGTGCAACGTGGTTGTAAACCATTTGAGATGCAGGCACAGGATTACTCAATAATTCATATCCACCCATAACTCCACTTGCTCCGCCAGCATATGCATTCGATTGCCCGTAAGCTGATCCAGTTCCAGTTACTTCGTCTTCGGAAAGTACAATGGCAAGTTTGAAATTATTGTCTGCGGCTGTTTGGAAATTTGCAGAAACAGAAACATCTAAAACACGTGTTATTGCATCCCAATTTGCACCATTCGTAATGAATGCACTTGGAGCAATTACAATGTTGTCTAAAAAAGCAACTTCCATTTCAGAAGGATCCATTTCAGTACCTCGATCTACCAGTGCACTTGGATAACCACTAACAGTTAATGCGGCATCGTATTCAGTTACAGTCATAGGATCAGCATTGTGAACGGCAATTCCAGCCCAATGTCCCGGATATTTTAATTCCATCATATCCATGAAAACAGCACCTCGCGGACACCATTGGCACCAAGTACCTGTTCCTTCTTCGCCAACTACCATTTTCCCAAGTGCTGGAGTTATTGCATTTATGACGATGGAAGTTTGGTTATCACCTGCGTCGCCATCAACAGTTCCGTTTACATTGCTAATGGTTGCAGTCATGGTATTAGTTCCCGCAACTAATGACAAAGTGGAAGGCATCGAAAGGGTTGTTGTTGCTAATGATGCGAGATTCAATCCTGTGAAATCGTTCGAGATATTTGTACCGTTATAATCTACGGTTACTGTTGCAGATGTAATAGCCTCAACTCCTAAATTGCGAATAGTTACATTCGGTGTAACAGCAGTTCCTACTAAATTTCCTTGGCTATAAGAAACCAAATTTGCTGCTCCGTTTAATGAAGGCAATGTATAAGGTGTAACGGTGTATTGGAAATCATCTATGAAAAATCCTGAACTAAATGGAGTGTTTTGATCTACCGGAAAAATATCGATGGATGCAATTTGATTTTCAGGATTTGCAAATGAA
>JBIPLZ010000001.1:0-28938 GCA_044369395.1 Flavobacteriales bacterium
AAGTAAACCCGCTTTATCCAATGCAGTTTTTCGCATAAACATAAAGGCTCCCGACAATATTTCAATCTCGTTCGTTTCCTCTTTATCTAAATACCCTAAATGATATTTCCCAAATGTGCGCGATTTCGGAAATAATTTCGAGAGACCAAAAATCTTATAAAAAGCAACCGATGGAGTAGGTAAGCCTCGTTTCGATTCAGGTAGATAATTTCCTTTACCATCTATCAATTTTACTCCTAAGGCACCCGCATCCTGATGCAAATCCATAAATTGAATACAAGTTGAAAATGTATCTTCTTCAACAATGGTATCCGGATTTAACAATAAAATATATTCTCCCGAAGCTATGCGAATTGCCTGGTTGTTTGCTTTGCTAAATCCAGTATTTTCTTTATTCGCAATTAACTTAACTTCTGGAAATTTCGATTGAATCATTTCAACCGAACCATCCACCGAATTATTATCCACCACATAAATTTCACCTTCAATTCCTGCAAGCGCTTTTTTTACCGATAGAACGCATTGTTCTAAAAAGTGCTTTACATTATAATTGACGATGATAATGGATAACTTCATTTCAACAATCAAGGAATATGCATGTACTTATGCGTTTGCAAAGAGATTTTCCATTGAGGGTTCATTTTCACAAACTCAACTATTTCAGGCATTAACACTGTAGACTTACTCCATTCAGGTTGAAGATATTGGAGGCAATTGGTTTTCAGAAGTGGTGCATGTTGCTCAGCCCAATCAAAATCCTGTTTGTTAAAAACAATCACTTTCAATTCGTCGGCAATTGCTAGCATATCTGTTCTTGGATTTTTAAATTTCTTAGGTGAAACGCAAATCCAATCAAAAGAACCACTAACAGGATATGCACCAGATGTTTCTAAAAAAATGCGAATTCCATGTTCATGAAGCATCGAACACAAGGGTTCAAGGTTGTATAACAAGGGTTCTCCTCCTGTAATAACGACTGCTTTTGCAGGAAATGAATTTGCTTTATCAACGATATCACGGATTGGAGTTAAAGGGTGTAAAGATGCATCCCAAGACTCTTTTACATCGCACCAATGACATCCCACATCGCAGCCGCCAAGTCGAATAAAATAAGCAGCTTGGCCAGTGTTAAATCCTTCACCTTGAATGGTGTAGAATTCTTCCATCAATGGAAGATGTTCGCCAGAATCGAGCAATTGTTGTTGAACTTCGGTCAACTTACCCATTAAAATTGAATATTATTTCTGCGTTTAAATGCTTCAAATGTATTTTGCATCAAAGCTGCAATGGTCATGGCCCCAACTCCTCCAGGTACAGGTGTTATCCATGAGCATTTAGGAGCAACTTCATCAAAATCAACATCACCACATATTTTATAGCCTTTCGGGTTGGAAGAATCTTCGACACGGGTAATACCTACATCTATTACTACAGCTCCATCTTTTACCATGTTCGATTTTAGAAATAATGGTTTTCCGATGGATGCAACAATAATATCGGCTTGAAGAGTATGAAAACTCAAATTCGGAGTTTTACTGTGCGTAAGGGTAACAGTACAATTTCCTGGATTGCTGTTTCTGCTTAATAACAGACTCATCGGAGTCCCAACGATTGTACTTCTACCAATCACAACGGCATGCTTCCCTGCTGTATCGATTTGAAAGAAATCCAATAACATCATAATTCCTTTGGGTGTAGCAGGAATAAATCCGGGCAACCCAAGCACAAGTCGTCCCAAGCTTTCAGGATGAAATCCATCAACATCTTTTTCTGAAAGAATTTCCAATGTGATTTTATCTTCATTGATATGCTTTGGAAGAGGAAGTTGAACGAGAATCCCATCAATGTCTTCTAAATTATTTAATCGCTTTACTTCAGCGATAAGTTCATCCTCACTGACGTCAGCATTAAATCGAATGAGTGTAGATTCGAATCCAATTTGTTTACAGGCATTGCTTTTGGCTGCTACATAAGTTTCACTTGCACCATCATTTCCAACTAGAATTGCTGCTAGATGAGGTTTACGATACCCTTTCAAATGAAGTTCACTTACTTCAGTTGCAATTTTATCTTTATAGTGTGCAGCAGCTTTTTTGCCGTCAAGAATATTCATGGATTTAATAATTTAACGCTGTCCTCCGGGCATATTCTTCATCATTCCTGCCATCTTAGAAGGATTACTCATCATGCGCATTACTTTACGTGTTTCTTCGAATTGCTTTAAAAGTTTGTTTACGTCTTGAATTGTTGTTCCACTTCCATCAGCAATGCGCTTTCTTCGTGTTCCATTAATTAACGTTGGTTCTTCTCTTTCTTGAGGTGTCATAGACAATATTATTGCTTCAACACTTTTGAATGCATTATCGTCAATGTCAACATCTTTCATGGCTTTCCCAACGCCTGGAATCATGCCCACCAAATCTTTTATGTTACCCATTTTCTTGATCTGTTGAATCTGATCATAGAAATCGTTGAAGCTGAACTGGTTTTTAGCAATCTTCTTCTGAAGTTTTCGTGCTTTTTCTTCATCAAAATTTTCTTGAGCTCTTTCAACAAGTGATACAATATCACCCATTCCCAAAATTCGGTCGGCCATCCGCTCAGGATAAAAAGCATCAATCGCTTCCATCTTTTCGCCAGTACCAACAAACTTAATCGGTTTCGAAACTACCGAACGGATTGTTAATGCAGCACCACCGCGCGTATCACCATCCAATTTGGTTAAAACAACTCCATCATAATCTAAACGATCATTGAACGCTTTTGCCGTATTCACAGCATCTTGCCCAGTCATGGAATCAACTACAAAAAGTATTTCTTGAGGCTGAACGGCTTTTTTAACATTGGCAATCTCGTTCATCATCTGTTCATCCACTGCCAAGCGTCCGGCAGTATCGATAATAATGACATTTTTACCCAACGATTTCCCATGAGCAATTGCTCTTTTTGCAATGTCCACAGGATCCTTACTTTCTAAATCAGCAAAAACCTCCACACCAATTTGTTCTCCAAGAACTTTCAATTGGTTAATAGCCGCGGGACGATAAACATCTCCGGCAACAAGCAAAACATTCTTCTTCTGTTTATTCTGAAGCATGTTCGCTAGTTTTCCCGAGAATGTTGTTTTACCCGAACCTTGAAGACCTGCAATTAAAATGATTGATGGATTTCCAGAAAGATTGATTTCTTCCTTTTCGCCTCCCATCAGAATCGCTAATTCATCATGCGTAATTTTGACAAGCAATTGTCCAGGAGAAACAGCCGTCAATACATTGGCACCTAATGCCTTTTCTTTTACTTTATCGGTAAATTCTTTCGCAATTTTATAGTTAACATCGGCATCTAAAAGCGCCTTTCTAACCTCTTTAAGAGTTTCAGCAACATTAATTTCGGTAATCTTACCCTGACCTTTCAGTAATTTAAATGCGCGGTCAAATTTTTCACTCAGATTATCAAACATGGTTTATGGGGATTTCAAAAGGATTGCAAAATTATAAAAATGAGGCGGTTTAATAGACTTTGTTTTGCTTAATTATGATGCATTTAACACGGATGTACCATTGATAAAATAATTACATGCGTTCAGGCATCTCAATACCCAATAGAAACATGCATTTTTTAAGAGTGTCTGCCACTTTACCTGAAATAAATAAACGGAATGAAGCGGTATTCAAATCCACTTCTTTCAAGATGCTGAAATCGTGATAAAACTGATTGAATTCCTTTGCAAGTTCGTATGCATAATTGGCAATGATTGCTGGACTATAACTTTCGGCTGCTTGATTTAACGTTGCATGGTAATTTTCCAGTGTTCGAATTAAAGAGCGATGCAATGGCTCGTCGTCAAGTATTTTCTCATCAAATGAGGAAGGAATAGTACTTCCGGATTTTCTAAAAATAGAACGAATACGGGCATAGGTATATTGAATGAATGGTCCTGTATTTCCATTTAAATCAATAGATTCTTCTGGATTAAAGATCATTCGTTTTTTAGGATCCACTTTTAAAATGAAGTATTTCAAAGCACCCAATCCAATCGTTTTGTTTAGCTGCTCTTTCTCCTCATTACTAAATTCATCAGAACGTCCAAGTTCTGCCGATCGTTTTCCCGCTTCAGCAATAATTTCGTCAATTAAATCGTCGGCGTCAACTACAGTTCCTTCTCGCGATTTCATTCTTCCGCTTGGTAAATCTACCATTCCATAAGATAAATGATGGATTCCTTTCGCCCATTCATATCCAAGTTTTAGTAAGGTCAGCGATAAAACTTTAAAATGATAATCTTGCTCGTTTCCAACTACATATATATAGTCGCTGCAAGCAAGTTCTTGATGACGAAGAACAGCAGTGCCTAAATCCTGAGTCATGTATACAGAAGTGCCATCCGAACGTAGCAATAATTTATGGTCAAGTCCTTCAGATGTTAAATCAATCCATACAGAACCATCCTCTTTTTTATAAAGTACACCCGAATGAAGTCCCTTTTCTACAATGTCTTTTCCTAAAATATACGTGTTCGATTCGTAATAAAATTTATCAAAGGCAACTCCTAGCTTGGTATACGTTTCCTCAAAACCTTGATAGACCCAGCCATTCATTTTGGTCCATAAATCAATCACCTCTATATCGCCTTCTTCCCATTTTTGAAGCATAGTTTGTGCTTGCTTCATTAAGTTTGTTTGGTTGTTGACAATCATTTTAAGCTCATCTCTCAATCCACTTTGCTTTTGCTCGTCATTCGATTGATTAATCTTAAGTAAAATGTCAACTAATTTATGTTGAGCGACTTGGTCAATTCCTGAAAAATCGCCCAGTTCAATAGCACTTAATAGTGCATTGCTTTCTAATTTCAATGCTTTGTCAAATTCAACATAGTATTTGCCAACCAAATGATCACCTTTCATTCCAGTGCTTTCGGGTGTTTCGTTATTGCCGCTAATTTGCCACGCCAACATCGACTTACAAATATGAATTCCTCGATCGTTAATTAGATTGACTTTAGAAACACCATGACCTGCTGCTTCAAGAATTCTGGAAACTGAAAATCCCAAGAGATTATTACGAATATGTCCAAGATGCAGTGGTTTATTAGTATTCGGAGATGAATACTCGACCATTACTTTCGATTTACTCGAATCGAGCGCATGCTCATCAATAGAATAGTTTGTAATGTAACGTGTCCAGAATTCGAAATTTAATTCAAGATTAAGGAAACCCGACACCACATTGAATCGAACAATACTTGTGCTATTATTACACAAATACTCTCCAACTTCTTGTGCTGTTTGTGCAGGATTCTTTCCAGATATTTTGGTAATTCCAAAACAAACTAAGGTAATATCACCTGGAAATTCCTTTCGTGTTGACTGAAATACAAGGAGGTTTGGATTGGCCTTATCACCGTATAATGCAGTTATTGCCTCCAGTGCAAATCTATTAAAAAGGACTTCTTTTGTCTCAGTTTTCATCGTTTAGTGCAGCTAAAGTTGCTGCTTCAAGTATTTTAAATGCGTTTTCGGCCATTGAATTCTCTGTGTCGAGTGTTGGGTTTATTTCAACGATTTCGAAGCAGCAAACTTTAGGACTTTGCACAAGTTGTTTCATTAATTCCTTTGCTTCTTTTGCTCGTAATCCATTAGGGACTGGTGTTCCTGTTCCTACCGATATTCGAGGATCTAAGCTATCAACATCAAAAGAAATGTAAATTCGATCGCAATGATCGAGGTAATTTAGCACTTCGATAACGGTTTCTTCAACACCTTTATTGCGAAGTTCTTTCGTTGTTATGTTTTTAACGTTGTGTTTTTCAATGAGATAGTCTTCTTGTTCTTCAGTATCACGAACACCTATATATATGAGGTCGCGGTATTCTATTTTTGGTGAGATGCCTCCAGAGTTTTTTAATTTGTTCCAAAGTTCTTTTGTTAAGTCATCAATATCATTGCATTGCATATCCAAGTTATCTTCTCCTAATGCAGCGGCCAAGGGCATTCCATGCATATTTCCTGATGGCGTAGTGAAAGGAGAATGCAAATCGGCATGAGCATCAATCCAAATAACACCTAATCGATCGTCAGGAAAAGCACTTTTAATTCCGGCAATTGTACCTCCAGCTGTGCTGTGGTCGCCAGATAGAACGATTGGATATGCAGCTTGCTTCTTAATTATTTTGCAAACGGATTTCGATAAACGTTCGTAAATTTTAATGATTCCACGAATACGCTTTGCATATTTAAACTTGACATTTTCCAATAAAAGCCAGTTCTCATCAATGATTTCAACGTGTTCAAATCTTCTAAAATAGTCGCTTTTAAGGTCAATTGCGGCAGTTTTTAATGCATCAACTCCCATGCTGGCTCCTCGAGTCCCAGCACCTAATTCAGATCGAAGTAATACAAGTTTGGCTTTTTTCATATAAGTAATTTAGTTGCATCACCTTTAAATTCGTATAAGCAAGTTGTTTACATTTGCATTGCTTTTCAAGTTTATAACATTACACCAACATTTCTGAAAATGACAATGAAAAACAAGTACGAAGATTTGATCAAACAAACCTTTGAGTTTCCTCAACCAGGTTTTGATATGATAGATAATGAATTGTATTTCAATGATATACCCCTAATGGATATTATCCGTCAGTATGGTACGCCTTTGAAAATTTCTTATCTGCCAAAGATCAGCGAGCAAATTCAGCGTGCTAAAATAATGTTTAATGTGGGAATGGCAAAGGCTGGTTACAAAGGTAAATATGTTTATTGCTATTGTACCAAAAGTTCTCAGTTCTCTTTTGTGTTAGAAGAGGTCTTGAAAAATGATACGCATATTGAAACCTCTTCGGCGTATGATATGCCTATTATCAAAGAATTAAACGCTTCGGGCCTTCTATCCAAAGATAAATACATCATTTGCAATGGCTACAAACGGCCAATGTATCAAGAATTTATTGTTGAGTTAATTCAAGACGGATTTGAAAACATTATTCCTATTCTAGATTCAAAACGCGAGATAAACTATTACAAAGAGCATCTCAAAACCAAAACGAAAATTGGAATTCGTATTGCCTCCGAAGAAGAACCTAGTTTCGAATTTTACAGCTCAAGACTTGGAATTCGGTATAAAGACATTCTCCAGTTTTACAAAGATCAAATCGAAAATGATGAACGTTTTGAATTAAATATGCTTCATTTCTTTATTAATTCTGGGATACGTGATACAGTTTATTATTGGAGTGAGCTTTCAAAATGTCTACAAGTATATTGTGATTTGAAAAAAATCTGTCCAGAACTGTCTTCATTAAACATTGGCGGTGGTTTACCAATTAAAAATTCGCTTGCTTTTGAATTCGATTATGAATATATGATCGAGGAAATCATACGACAGATTAAAACATTTTGTAATCAGCAAGGTGTTGAAGAACCGGATATTTTCACTGAGTTTGGTTCGTTTACCGTTGGAGAAAGTGGAGCTACGCTGTATTCCATCATCGATTTAAAACAGCAAAACGATACAGAGAATTGGTACATGATCGATTCTTCATTTATCACTACACTTCCTGATACTTGGGGGATTAATCAACGATTTATTTTATTGGCAATTAACAAATGGGATAAAGAATATTCTCGTGTTAATTTAGGTGGATTAACTTGCGATAGTCTCGATTATTACAACGCAGAAGCGCACATTTCTCAAGTGTTCTTGCCTCGAGTTACGGAAGAAGAAAGCATAGATGACCCTCTTTATATTGGTTTTTTTCATACAGGCGCATATCAAGAATCGCTTGGAGGATATGGTGGAATTCAACATTGTTTGATTCCTGCTCCTAAACATGTCATTATTAACAAAGATGAAAATGGCGATTTGAGTACGTATATCTTTGGTAAAGAACAGAGTTATAAATCAATGCTTAAAACATTGGGTTATTTTTAATTTCAGGATTTTAATTACCCAAGCAATTATTTGAGTATTTTTCTGTTTAACCTTTGATATGAAACGTTTTTTTCTTTTTACCTGCCTTATTGTTTTAAGCATCAATTTATTTGCTCAATCATTTGAGGGGAAAATTGTGTTTGAAATGTCCTTCCCTGATTTTAAAGACCCACAAATGGCAGCCATGCTTCCCAAAGAAGCCGTCGCTTACTTTAAAAATAATCAGTCTCGAATGGAAATGAATATGATGATGGGAATGAAGAATGCAACAATTTCAGATGGCCTAAAGAAAACCTCTATTACATTAATGGATTTGATGGGTCAAAAATATGCGATTGAAAATAATACTTCCAATGATGCAGATCAAAAAAAGCTCATGGAATCTACCAAAGTGTCAATTACCTCTGATAAAAAAATAATTGCCGGTTACATGTGTACCAAAGCATTGGTCGAAATCCCGAATCCTGAAAATGCCAAAGAATTGATTAAAATGGATATGTGGTTTACTAAAGATCTTTCGATCAATAAAAACTATATGAATGGACCCATTGAAAAAATTGACGGCTCTGTTTTAGAGTTTTCTCTCAATCAATCTGGAATGAAGATAAATTTAAGTGCGAAAGAAGTTCTAAAGCAACCGGTATCTGATGATTTGTTTTTAATTCCAACGGGCTACAAACGAATGTCATCAGCCGATTTAATGAAGATGATGGGTGGCAAATAGCCGTTTGTTGAAAACACTGTAGATAAGCATTTCCAATCTGGTCGCTTTTCGACTTCATTCTGGTCGAATTTTGTATACTAGTTATCCTTCTTCTCGAATGTCAGTTAAAGCCAACCGTTTTAAACGCGAACCCGAATTATCTTCTGAGCAGGATACAAAACTGCCTAAGGAGCCCAAAACGGCTGTGCCTAAAAGAAAAACAAAAAAGTCTCCATTGCCCTCCGTTTTTCAAAATGAAAATTTTGTCAGGATTAGTGGATTGTTTTTAATTCTATTTTCCTTATTTCTAATGTCGGCTTTCGTATCGCACATCTTTAACTGGCGTGCCGATTATGATATTGTTAAAGACACTCCTCTCGGAAAATTTCTATTAGACCCAAGTTTGAAAGTAACAAATAGTATGGGAAAAATAGGCTCCCTTTTTGCCTTTGTTTTCTTTCACAATTGGTTTGGCATAGCATCTTTTATTATTCCATTCTACCTCTTCATTTTTGCGTTTCGCATGTTCTTCGGGGTGACTATTTTACCATTAAAGAAGACATTTATTTACAGCTTGTTTGCACTAATTTTCTTTTCATTGGCAACAGGTTTTATTCTCAATGACGAATATTTACTTCTAAGTGGAGGTTTCGGATATCATCTCGAACGGTATTTAAATTCTGTAGTAGGTTCCATTGGAATTGGCTTATTGTTGTTTTTCACTGGCATTACATTTTGCATGCTTGCATTTAAATGGAAATTTCAAATCCCAGATAAATTTGTCAATTCCCAGACGGGTAATTCTCTCGATTCTTCGATTGCTAACCCAATTGGGAATTCAATTCGAGAGGATAATTCAGATTCAGATTCACTTGCGAGAGGTTCGGGCCACTTTGGAGATGATGAAAATGAAGACGAGGATTTGGATATACTCGATGAATTGGAAGATGATTCTGACTCGTCGATTGTAGAAAATTTACCATTCGATTTGACTGTCCCCAATGCATCTCCTGAAAAAACATCTACCTCTCCAGGTCTAGAATTAACCATTGAAGGAGTTGATGAAGATGATGAACCAGAGCCCGAGATTTCCGTGTTGTCTCCTACAATGGAATTGAGTGAGGAGGATAAAGCACGAATGAATTTAAATGAGGTTTTATCTGAAAATGAAGATTTTGATTTAGGAGAATACGACCCAACATTGGACTTATCCTCCTATAAATATCCTGAACTCGATCTCCTCGAAAACTACGGTCAAGGAAAAGCTAAAGTTGATAAATCCGAATTGGAAGCAAATAGTAATCGGATTATTGAAACGCTTAAGAATTATAACATTGAAATTGCCCGAATTAGTGCGAGTATAGGTCCAACAGTTACTCTTTACGAAATTGTTCCGGCTGCGGGAGTTCGAATTTCAAAAATTAAAAACTTAGAAGACGACATCGCTCTGAGTCTTTCGGCACTGGGTATTCGTATTATTGCTCCAATGCCTGGAAAGGGAACCATCGGTATTGAAGTTCCGAATCAGAATCCAGAAATTGTTGCGATGCGCACCTTGCTTGCAAGTGAAAAGTTTGTTAACACCACCATGGATTTGCCTATTGCATTAGGGAAAACCATATCAAACGAAAATTTCGTTGCCGATTTAGCAAAAATGCCCCATTTGCTTATGGCAGGTGCAACAGGTCAGGGGAAATCGGTTGGCTTAAATGCAATTCTTGTATCCTTACTTTATAAGAAACATCCTTCACAAATTAAATTTGTTTTAGTCGATCCGAAAAAGGTTGAACTTACCTTGTTTAATAAGATTGAACGCCATTTCTTAGCAAAACTTCCTGGTGGAGAAGATGCAATCATTACCGACACAAAGAAAGTAGTTCATACGTTAAATTCATTGTGTATTCTCATGGATCAGCGTTACGAACTTCTGAAAATGGCAATGGTTCGTAATATTAAAGAATACAACGCTAAATTTTTAGGGCGAAAATTAAATCCTAAAAATGGACACCATTTTATGCCTTATATCGTGCTTGTTGTTGATGAGTTTGCCGATTTAATCATGACAGCAGGTAAAGAGGTTGAACTACCCATTGCACGTCTAGCTCAGCTTGCAAGGGCAATTGGAATCCACTTAATCATTGCAACACAGCGTCCTTCTGTGAATATTATTACCGGAACAATCAAAGCAAACTTCCCCGCCCGAATTGCTTTTCGAGTGACTTCAAAAATTGACTCTCGTACAATCTTAGACTCAGGTGGAGCCGATCAATTAATTGGCCGCGGTGATATGCTTTTGTCAACTGGTAGTGACTTAATTCGTTTGCAATGTCCGTTTGTTGATACTCCTGAAGTTGATAAAATAACGGAGTTTATTGGTAACCAAAGAGGTTATGCTTCAGCATTCGAACTGCCCGAATATATTGATGAAAATGCCGATCATGGAGATGATGATATGGATATTGGCGATCGTGATTCCATGTTTGAAGAAGCGGCACACATTGTTGTCATGCATCAGCAAGGGTCGGCATCTTTATTGCAAAGAAAATTGAAATTGGGTTACAACCGCGCCGGTAGAATAGTTGATCAGTTAGAAAAAGCTGGAATTATTGGACCATTCGAAGGCAGTAAAGCCCGCAAGGTTATTATTAAAGACGCATTATCATTGGAGCAATTATTGAACAACAATAACAACGTCTAAAAAATTAATTATGAATCGTATTGTATTTTTCTCATTTCTATTGTTGATTTCTAACATACATATTTCCGCTCAAGAAGATAAAAAGGCGAAAGGTATATTAGACAAACTGAGCGCAAAAACTCGATCCTACTCAACCATTAAAACCGAATTTACTTATTCCTTAGTAAATAAGGATCGTAAAATTAATACCAGTCAAAACTGGAAATTAACATTAAAGGGAGAAAAGTACCGATTGGAAATGGGCGATCAGCTTGTAATTTCGGATGGCACTTCAATGTGGAAAGTGCTAAAGACAGATAAAGAGGTAGAATTGAGTAAACCAGGAAATGGGGAGGAATCTATGAATCCCAAAAATATTTTCACTATGTACGAAAAGGGCTTTCGTCATAAGTATATAAAGGAAGATAAGATTGGAACTAAAATCGTTCACACTATTGACCTTTTTCCGATTAATCCAAAGGAGAAAGATTACAGCAGTATTCGTTTATACATCGATAAAAATAATCTCCAAGTATTGAAGTCAGAGATTAAAGGAAAAAATGGAAATGTGTATACTTACGAAATTAAGAAATTCACAACCAATGAGCCATTCGAAGATGCTATCTTCAAATATCGTACGTCCGAATTTCCTGGATTTGAGTTGAATGATATTCGTTAGTTATACCCAATCAACTCCTTTTTTCAATAAACTTAAAGTATGTGCTTCGGCACTTTCTTCATCAAATTCAACGGCATATTCCCACGATGCTAAATGAGGAAGACTCATAAGAATTGATTCTATTCGTCCTCCGGTTTCTAAACCAAATCGGGTTCCTTTGTCGTAAACAAGATTGAACTCAACGTATCTACCTCTTCTTAGGAGTTGCCAACGTTTGTGTTCTTCGGTAAACGGCTTATTAAAATTATCACGCATGAATTGGGTGTAGATAGGAGCAAATGAACGCCCAACATCCATAACAAATGCATGAATTTCTTCTTTGCTTTTTCCTAGTGATTTTTCATTTAGGCGATCAAAGAAAATTCCACCAATGCCGCGTGTTTCATTTCGGTGAGGAATGAAAAAATAACGATCGGCCCATTGTTTATATTGGGTGTAAAATTCAGGTTGGTGCTTATCACAAACATCTTTTAAGTGTTTGTGAAATGCTCTTGCTTGGGTTTCTTGGATATAATGCGGAGTTAAATCGATACCTCCACCAAACCAATATTCTCCGCTACTCATTTCAAAATAGCGGACATTCATATGTATTATGGGTACAAAAGGATTTTGTGGATGAATGACAATTGACACTCCCGTTGCAAAAAAGTCACCTGGATCAACCTGCATCATAGTTGATACTTCATTGGATAATGGCCCAAATACAGCAGAAAAATTTACCCCCCCTTTTTCAATGATATTTCCATTTTGCAAAACACAGGTTTTTCCACCCCCACCTTCAGCTCTTAACCAATTGTCAGATAAAAAAACACCTGATCCATCCGTTTTTTCAAGTTCTTCAATAATTTCAGACTGTAGTTCTTTGAAAAGCTGCGCAATATTCTCTTTTGTCATGGTTGATTCAATCGCTTTAATTCAAAGTCATCCATTTTGATGATATAATTAAATTGGTTTTCGTATCCATCGTGCTCACCAATTTTATCGAAATGGTAGCAGGAGTTGAAACCACATTCTAAGGGTATTTGTGGTAGACATTTTAACATTGAATCGCCAAATTTGGCTACTTGTTTAGTGAAAAAATAGGTGACGTCAAAACCTTGAAACGTATAATAAGTAGGCTCCCCCTTAAACTCTTTCTTTAATCGTGACCTGAAAATTTGGGCGGAATGTGACTTAAAATCTGAATTGGAAGGAGTGAAAAAAGTGAAATTCAAATTGTTTAAATGGTCAAATTCAATATTCTCGTAATTGTTCCAATCATTTAATCCAACAAGGGTTATTCTTTTGCCAATTCGGCCTGTACTAAGTCGTGCAATAAAATCAATTACTTGAACTTGAACTGAAGAAGGGAAAATAACAACGTTTTCGCTCGATTCAGAAAGCAAAGAAAGTAAATCGCTAACACTACTGAAGGTGGTTTCATGAAATGATTCAGTAGCAATACCGCCTGAAACTAACAAGCTTGTCTTGATTGCATCAGCTAATTCCTTGTCCTTCATATTCGTGTTTCGAACTAAATAAAAATGCGCGGAAGGATGGATTTTTTTTAATTCTGGACCACAATTTTGAGCCTGACTAATTATATCGGGTGTTACTTTAATAACATTCAATTTATCGGCTAATAACGCATCACTTTGTGAAAAAGGTGAAACAGCGGGAATATTATTCTTTTTCGCGAATTCGGCAATTCGAATAAATGCAGAACTGTAAAGAGGTCCAATAATTAATTCGGATTTAGCGAAAGATGGATTCTTTAAGATATTATCAACCGAAGAGGAATCATTTGAAATGTCAAATACATTCGCTGAAACAGTGAAGCCATCTTTCTTAAGTGAATCTAATGCCAATTTTGCACCTGCATAAAAATCAAGTCCAATTCGTGCTTTGGGATTTAATTCTTCTCCTGAAGGCAAATAAAATGGCAGCAACAAAGCAATCTGTATTTTTCTTGACTGAAGTTTCTTTGATAAATCATTGCAGGAGTTGCTCTCCTTTTCTGGAATTTGAGTTAAAATTTGTGGAGCTGAAGTAGAATCGGAGTTCGTTACTATAACATTGGGTCTTTTAATAGGTGCAGGATACACTTTAAGTTCCATTCCAGTTTTAAGTCCTTGTATTATCTCAGGATTCATTTTCTCTAAATCAGCAACTGAAATCCCATACATTTTAGCAATCCCGAATGCTGTTTCTTGTTGCTTAACTTTATGTATTTGATAAGATTTAGCAGGGATTTCTGGCTCTGAAGTTATTTTCTTAGCAGGAATTCGGATGCTAATTCCCGCTTTTAAACCATCTGTAATTTCAGGATTCATGGATAGGATATCCTCTTGACTTACCTGAAACATTTTTGAAATACTATACAGGGTTCTACCCTTTTCAACTTTATAAAAGTGAAACTTCATTCCATTCCATTCATATACTTTGGATGTGTCTTGCTGAGCATACATGCCTTGCATTCCACTAAGTGAGAGAATAACGATGAAGAATAGATATTTCAAATGTTGGTTTTTCATTCCCATTCAATTGTTGCGGGGGGTTTTGAACTTATATCATAAACAACCCTGTTTACACCTTTTACCTTATTGATAATCTCATTCGAAATTTTGCTCAATAAAGAATAGGGAAGATGCGAAAAATCGGCAGTCATTCCATCATGTGATGTTACAGCTCGCAAACAAATTACATGTTCATAACTTCGTTCATCGCCCATAACTCCAACACTCTTTACTGGGAGAAAAATTGCACCTGCTTGCCAAACGCGATCATATTCACCACTGCTGCGAAGTAAATCAATGAAAATGGCATCTGATTCTTGAACTATTCGAACATTTTCGGGTGTAATATCTCCTAAAATCCGAATGGCTAAACCTGGTCCTGGAAATGGATGTCTGTTTAGAATTGTTGGATGTAAGCCAAGTGCGGCACCAACTTTTCTAACCTCGTCTTTGAATAATGTTCGAAGTGGCTCAACAACCATTAAGTTCATGTGGTCGGGAAGTCCCCCAACATTGTGATGCGATTTGATAGTTGCGGAAGGTCCATTTACCGAAAAAGATTCAATGACATCTGGATAAATTGTTCCTTGCCCCAACCATTTCACTCCAGAAATCTTTTGGGATTCCTCATCAAATACTTCAATAAACGTCCTGCCAATTATTTTGCGTTTTTGCTCTGGATCTTCTACTCCTTTTAAGGCACTTAGAAATTTTTCCGAAGCATCTACTCCAATTATATTAAGTCCCATTTCACGATAATCGTGCAATACTTGCGTAAACTCATTTTTACGCAGAAGGCCATTATCAACAAAAATGCAGAAAAGGTTTTCGCCAATGGCTTCATTTAAAAGCATTGCTGCAACCGAAGAATCAACACCTCCACTTAAGCCCAACACAACCCGGTCGGAACCAAGTTTAATTCGTAAATCGGCAATGGATGTCTCAACAAACGATGCGGGAGTCCAACTTGAATTGCAATGGCAGATATCGATGACAAAATTCGACAGTAAAGTTGAGCCGTCAACCGAATGCGTAACTTCTGGGTGAAACTGAATGGCATAAAGCTTATCCGTTTCATTTTCAAATGCGGCAACGGGAATGTCTTCAGTTCCTGCAGTAAGCGAAAATCCTTCTGGAATGGAAGTAATGGTATCGCCATGCGACATCCAAACTTGAGACATGTTGGGAATATTTTTCAGAAGTCTGCTTTCATTTTGCATTTGCAAATGTGAACGACCGTATTCTCTTATTGAAGAACGTTCAACGTTACCACCTAGCGTATCAGCAATGTATTGAGCCCCGTAACAAATTCCGAGAATTGGAATATTGCCTCTGTATGTGTTTAAATCAAATTCAAGGCGATCTTCATTTCTAACTGAATAAGGACTTCCAGATAAAATGATTCCCTTTACATGTTCATTAATTTGAGGGATTTTGTTGAAAGGGTGAATCTCACAATAAACATTCAATTCCCTAATTCTTCTGGCAATTAACTGTGTATACTGGGATCCAAAGTCAAGAATTAATAGTGTTTCTAGCATGTGCAAATATAGATTTCTTGAAGTTTGTCATAAAAAATAGTATTCAACATTTTAATGAATTTTATTAAAAATTGTGATCTTGAAACATTCAAAATGAAGTTAATGATTTACATGAAAACAAGTAATCTGAGTTTGAATTTTCTTGGTGAATCAGTAGTTAAAAAATTGGTTAAATTGAATTGATATGTTAAAGTTGAAAATAATCCGCCTGAAAATGTATTTTTACATGCAATGCTTGTAAAATCTTTGTCACTTATCATAACTTAAAAAAGAAATGATTTCATTATTTCTTATACAACAGCTTATTGGAAATTGTGATGATTGATTTATGGGCTTTCTATTGAAGTAAGAATCGAATTGGCTTTGTTCAAACCGCAGTTTTAATTCTTCCGTATCGGAACAAATTAAATCGATGAAATTAAATTTACCGAAATGATACTTGAACAATTAAGTTGGAATCCATTCCATAAATGGCAAACGAAACTCATACAAACAACTGATAATTTTAAACCACAATTGGTTTTTGTTTTTGGCTCTCGCAAGGTTTTATCAGATATAGAACTTATTAGAGAACTACAGGCGCGTTATCCACTCTCACAATTCATTGGATGTTCTACTTCAGGTGAAATTATAGGAACCGAAGTAAATGATGATAGTTTGGCTGTTACTGCTATTTTTTTTGAAAAGACAATGCTTCAGTTTTCTTTTCTTGAATTAGAAGATTCAATAGATAGTTTTAAAATTGCCAATCAGCTTGTATCTCCATTAATAGATAATTCCTTGCGTCATTTACTAGTTCTTTCTGATGGCTTAAATGTAAATGGATCGGAGCTCGTAAGAGGTTTCAGAGATATACTTCCTGATTCTGTTAGCTTAACTGGAGGTTTAGCAGGAGATGGTCCCGACTTTATTGAAACATTTGTTTTTGATGAGAAAGGTTTTCCTCAAACTAAATTAATTGCGGCCATTGGTTTTTATGGCAATTCTATTCAAGTTGGTTATGGTTCTTTTGGAGGATGGGATAGTTTCGGGATTGATCGAAAAATTACGAAGAGCAAAGAAAATGTGCTCTATGAAATTGATGGAGCTCCTGCCTTGGAGTTGTACAAATCATTTCTTGGCGATAAAGCATCCGAACTTCCTGGTTCAGGCTTGTTATTCCCATTAAGTTTACGAACCGAATACGATCAAATTCCTGTCGTCAGAACTATACTTTCGATTAACGAAATGGATCAAAGTATTACATTTGCTGGCGATATGATAGAAGGTGCTTATGTGAAATTCATGAAAGCTAACGTCGATCGATTAATTAACGGGTCAATCAAAGCTGCTCAAACAAGTATTGAGAATAATCACGACATATCACCCGAATTTGCTTTGTTGATATCTTGTGTTGGAAGAAAATTGGTTCTAAAGCAATTGGTCGAAGAAGAAGTAGAGGCTGCAAGCCAAATTCTAGGAAAAGACACAGCTATTACAGGGTTCTATTCGTATGGTGAAATTTCCCCTTTTTCCTCTGGTGCACAATGCGAATTACACAATCAAACAATGACCATTACTACATTCTCTGAGCGCTGATTATGCAAAACTTCCACAGACTATTACAACGTCAGATTAAAAAGAATGTTCCTCTTGATATAGCTGAAAAGCCTGAATTGCAAGATTTTTTCGAGTCTGTTAATTTAGCATACCACGACTTTGATCGTGATTATGATCAAGTTGAGCGCACCTTGGAAATAAGTTCAAATGAACTTTTTAGATCTAATCAATTGCTGAATCAACTGAATGAAGATTTAGAAGAAAAGGTCAAAACAAGAACGATAGAATTAGAAGAAACCCTTAAAGTGCTATTGCATGAAAAACAAGAGCGTGAAAAACAAAATGCAAAGAAGGCATATACTGATAATCTTTTAAGGGTTTCGAATGATGCTATTGGAGATGTAATTACTCAACCAAATCTCGATTTAGGAATTAAGAATGCTTTTGAATCAATCTCAAAAATTGGAGATATAGATTCAATTCATTTGTATTACAAAGGACATTCTCATTCAATACAATATGAATTCATTCAACATTCATTTTGGTTGAAGGATCCTTCCAACGAACATCATTCAATTCTTCAAAATCGCTTTTATTCATTATTAAATGAAATTGATGGATTTATTATACAAGAATTACATGCAGGAAAATCGGTTTCAAGTTCCGAAATAGTTGATGAAAGAAAAAAAACAGATGCTAATCTAATTAATGAATTTAATGAACTTGACTTTCTTGCTTTACCTATCCTTATTGGGAAAAAATTGATAGCTGTTTCTGTTTTTGTTAAAAAAAGAGAGCTTATCTGGGAACCCGTTCATGAAACAATTCTTTTAAATTTATCAAATTCGATAGGGAATTTAATCCACCAAAAAGAAACTGAGATTGAAATTAATAACAGCAGACTCGGATTATTAGAAGCGCAGAAATTCTCAAGGATAGCCAGTTTCTCAATCGATTTTGAGCGTAAAATATGTTCGTTTACAGAACATGCTTCCATGTTATTAAACGTTGATTCAAAAGAACTTGTTTTTGATGACGGATTGGTTCATCGGTTAAGAAGGAATGTACATCCAGAAGATTTAACCTTAATCGATAACTTTTGGCAGCAAGCTATGATTGAACGAAAAGAGATACGCCTCGATTTTAGAATCATGCTTGAAGAAAATCAGATTCAATTCTTGAATTGGAATATGCAACCTGAATTTAGTTCCTCGGGTGAGTTGATTTATGTTCGAGGAACTCTTCAAGATATTACCGAAAGAAAGTTGCTTGAAGATAAAGCCTCAACCGCAAAGCTGATTATTGAGAATAGTCCTGCTGTTTTATTTAGATGGAGAATTGCTGAAAATTGGCCAGTATTATATGTGTCAAGTAACATTAGTCACTTTGGTTATACTGAAGATGATTTTATGTCTGAACGCATTCAGTATTCAGATATTATTCATTTCGAAGATTTGAAGAGAGTTGCCGATGAAGAGGCACATATGAAACGTACAGATACATTAAATTATTCCCAAGAATATCGTATTGTAACGGGTTATGGAGAAACAAGATGGGTGGAAGATCAAACTATGGTTGTGTGCGATGATTTTGGTAATGCCTTGTATCACCAAGGAATTATAATAGATATTACCGAAGAGAAAATTGCCAAGTTTGCATTGCAAGAAAGCGAACAACGTTTCCGTTCCTTAGTTCAAAATTCTACAGATATAACTACCATTTTAGAATTGGAAGGAACAATTCGTTACGAAAGCCCAATATTTTATCGAATGTTTGGCTATTCACCCGGTGATGTACTCGGTGAAAATGTATTTGATTTTATCCATGAAGATGATATTCAAGAAGTGCAGGATGTTTTTGCGGAACTCAAAAATACGAAACAGCAAACCAATCCTATAACATTCAGATTTAGAAATAAACAGGGTGCTTGGAAATATTTAGAAGCTATTGGAATTAATCTAATGGACCTTCCTGCAGTTTCGGGATTGGTAATAAACTCGAGAGATATCACCGAACGAATTGATAATGAGCAGCAATTAAAGGAGTATGCTACTTCCTTGGAGAAGATTAATAAAGAACTTGATCAATTCGCATACATTGTTTCGCATGATTTAAAAGCACCGCTTCGCGCAATAAACAATCTATCAATATGGATTGAAGAAGATATTCAGGAAAATATACAACCCGAAACACAAAAGAATTTTTCGATGCTTCGTGGCAGAATTCAGCGTATGGAAATGCTTATTAATGGAATCTTGCAGTACTCAAGAGCAGGCAGAATGAAAACAGAATCTACCGCTATTGATATGAGCCTTTTCACTAAAGACGTGATATCCAATATTGCACCACCCGATAATTTCAAGATTAAAATTCAAGGTAAATTACCCACTATCGAAGGTGAGAAAGTTGTTTTAGATCAAGTGTTTTCCAATCTAGTAAGCAATGCTATAAAATACAACGATAGCCCCAATCCTGTTATTCAGATTGGATATGAAGATCAAGGCAGTGTTCATTGTTTTTTTGTTCAAGACAATGGACCAGGTATTGATGAACAATTTCACGAAAAAATCTTTGCGATTTTTCAAACCCTCCATGCGAGAGATTCTATTGAAAGTACGGGAGTTGGTTTGTCAATAGTTAAGAAAATTATTGAAGAAAAAGGAGGGCGAGTTTGGGTAGAAAGTGTTTTAGGAAAAGGTTCGAAATTTATTTTCACACTTCCCAAAACAGATTTAATAAATAATTGATTTTTCATGAGTTCTGTAAATAAAAAATTCTCATTATTGACTATCAAAAAACACAAGTTAAAATGATTGAAAAAACTGTTAATATTCTCCTTGTTGAAGACGATGAGGTAGATGTTATGAATGTAAAACGTGCTTTCCAAAAGAACAATCTTACTAATCCAATCTTTCATGCGGGCAATGGAATCGAAGCATTGCAAATGTTAAGAGGAGAAACAGGCAAAGAGCAAATACCATTACCCCGAATTATTTTATTAGATTTAAACATGCCTCGAATGGGAGGAATTGAATTTTTACATGAACTCCGTAAAGACGATCATTTAAAAAATATCAGTGTGTTTGTCATGTCTACTTCCAATGAAGACAAAGACAAGGTTGATGCATATAATTTGAATGTTGCCGGCTATATTTTAAAGCCATTGTCGATGGAAAGTTTTGTAAGTGCCGTATCAATTTTAAAAAATTATTGGACTTTGTGTGAATATCCTCATTAGGATGCAACCAAAGTTATAAGTTGTCGTAAAGGCAGTCAAAATTTAATATAAATAGCTGGTTCAAGTTTATTGAAACTGGCTTATTTTTTAAACAATGACTGATTTAAACATTAAATTATTTCTGGTTGATGACGATGAAATTGACGCTATGTCATTTGAACGTGCACTTAAAAAATCGGGAATAGAATACAGCCTAAAGCATTGTAAAAATGCATCTGAGGCACTAGAAGAAATAGTAAAAGACGATTATCATTGCGTATTTCTCGACTATCAACTGCCCGGAGTTGATGGACTTGTGCTCTTAAAAAGAATGAAAGAATTAGGTGTTCATGCACCTATCGCAGTTTTAACATCGCAAGGAGATGAAAAAATTGCTGTTGAGATGATGAAGGCGGGCGCGTTCGATTATTTTCCAAAAGCGGAGGTGAATGCTGATAATATCACCAAAATTATTCGTGCCGGAATTCGTCTCAATGAAGTCCAACTTCAGAAAGTTGAAGCAGAACGTGCACTTAAAGAGAATAACAATAAACTCAATACCATTCTTGAAAGTACTCATGCGATGATTTTTTCGGTCGATTATGATCTGAATTACACAGCTTTTAACACCACGTTTAAAAAATCGATTGCAAACTTATATGGGAACATTCCTGAATTAGGAAAGCCCTTTATAAATGATATTTCAGTTCAAAAGGACCTTGTTATTTTTCAAAATTGCTTGGCAAAATCACTGCAGGGCGAGCATGTTAATTTAACAGAAGAGTTTGGTAACAAGGAACACTGCTCTAATTTTTACGATTTGAATTTCAATCCCATTGTAAATGATTTTGGGAAGGTCAGAGGAGTGGCGGTTTTTTGCCAGGATATTACAGAACGTAAGAAAATTGAACGTGAAATTTTAGAAGCTAAGTTTGAAGCAGAGCGAACCGCCAATGCGAAAAGTGAGTTTTTGAGTAACATGAGTCATGAAATTCGAACTCCAATGAACGCGATTATTGGATTGTCGGAATTACTTTTGAAAGAAACTTTGAGCGATAAACAACTCGAAAATCTTAAATCCATTAAATATTCTGCCGATAATCTTCTTGTTATTATCAACGATATCCTAGATTTTTCGAAAATAGAATCTGGTAAAATGGAATTTGAAGAAGTCAATTTTGACTTAGAAAATAAAATTCATGAAATTCGTAAAACGTTCATTTTTAAAGCGGAGGAAAAAAATATAGGATTGAAATTCAGATTGAGCGATCGTGTGCCGAAATTCTTAATTGGAGATCCTTTTCGATTGAATCAGATTTTACTCAACCTTCTGAGCAACGCAGTAAAATTCACCAAAGAAGGAACCGTATCTCTTTTTATAGACCTTATTGAAGAATCGAACGAATCTGTTAAACTGAAATTTGATGTAATAGATACTGGAATTGGAATTCCTAAAGATAAATTAGCCTCGGTTTTTGAAAGTTATACGCAGGCATACACTGATATTACCCGACGATTTGGGGGCACAGGATTAGGGTTGGCCATTACGCGTCAACTTGTTACTATGCAAAATGGGGAGATTTATCTAGATTCTCAACTAGGGAAGGGTACCACTTTTACAATCAAACTTGAATTTCTAAAAGGAGTAGAGATCGAACAAGCTAGCAAAGATGAAGTAATTGCTGAGCTTCTCGAAAAACGCGATTTTCATGGCGCACATATTTTATTGGTGGAAGATAATATTATGAATCAATTTGTTGCCAATCAAGTACTTGAATTGTGGAATGTTAAAGTTGACTTCGCGAGTAACGGATTGGAAGCAGTCGATAAATTAAAAGTTAATGATTACGCCCTGGTTTTAATGGATTTGCAGATGCCGGTTATGAGTGGATACGAAGCAACCAGTTTCATCAGAGATAAAACAAACCGTCTGCGAAACCCCAAAATCCCAATTATCGCCTTAACAGCGGATGCCTTCCCAGAAACGAAGAAGAAAGTAATGGAATCGGGAATGAACGATTTCGTGACTAAACCACTTGAACAAACAGATTTGTATAATAAAATTAAGCAACATATGCTCAAGCTAGTGCATAAATAAAGCATAAGAATGAATACATTTACAAGCGCCAGAGTCTTTACTTTGGCGCTTGTGTTTTATATGACAATTCAATCGATTAACCTGAGGTTCATAAATTCCCATGATTGGGACTTGTTGCTTCGCATTGAACATAGTCCAGATTCTCGAAATTACACAACGCTCCCAGTACCCTCGGAATTGGAACTGAAAGATTACCTTCATTCAACGCATGACTTTTTTATTCACGGACAAATTCGATATGTTATTGAATCTAATGGGGTAGGAGTAGGTTTCCTAGATTTTTTTGATTCATCGATTGATTTTAGATGCGCATCGATTGGAATATACGTATTGCCCGAATATCGAAAAAGACATGTTGCATTGGATGCAATTGGTCTGTCCTTGTCACTTGCAAAAAAGTATGGTATCGAAAAGCTTTTGGCTTTTGTTGAACCCCTGAACATGGCTAGTATAAATTTGTTTTTAAAAGCAGGCTTTCGCTATTCCGAATCAATCGATACATATCAAGTATATTCATATAATTTAATTCAAGATATTTGATTATTCCAATCTGAGTATCCTACGAAATAAGATTATTGTTGAAAACATACCTCATTGTATTTACTGTTGTTGCTTTTGCATGTTTTTCGTTTTTCTGTAGTTCAGAGAAATCTAACTTGCCAAGCGAAACCTATCTTAACTTAAACGATACAGTTGCCTATGTTGGGATGGAAACCTGTAAACAATGCCATCCTGGAATACACAGCACATTTTCGGAAACGGGAATGGGGAAGTCCTTCGATGATGCTTCTAAAAGTAAAAGCGCTGCTAATTTTAATCAGGTTCACCGTGTATATGATAAAGCACTCGATTTTTGGTACACTCCATCTTGGGTAAATAATGAATTGTTCATCACAGAATATCGACTAAATGGAAAAGATACAGTTCATATAAAGCGTCAAAAGATTGATTACATTATAGGGTCGGGGCAACATACAAACTCGCATCTTTTTAAAATTAATGGCTTCACGTTTCAAGCGCCTTTAACTTATTACACACAAGAAAAAAAATGGGATTTGCCTCCAGGTTTTGAAAACGGACGGAGTGATCGTTTCGATCGAATAATTGGTTTGGAATGTATGAGTTGCCACAATGCATACCCTGAAATGGTAAAGGGTTCTGAAAACAAATACCTGAACATACCAAAAGGCATCGATTGTGAACGTTGTCATGGACCAGGCGAAATTCACGTAGCTCAAAAACAACAAGGCATTCTTGTCGATACATCCAAAGCAATCGATTACTCCATTGTGAATCCTGGTAAACTTTCCGTCGATTTGCAATTCGATTTATGCCAACGTTGCCACTTACAAGGAAATGCAGTACTTAAAAATGGAAAATCGTTTTTTGACTTTAAACCCGGGATGAAACTCTCGGATGTAATGCAAATTTATCTCCCAAGATATGAGGGAGATGAAAACTCTTTCATCATGGCTTCACATGCCGATCGCCTAAAACAAAGTGAATGTTTTAAGGTAATGTCCGATCGTGCAGGGAATGCCAATTCGCTGCGACCATATAAGAACGCTCTTACCTGTGTTACTTGCCACAATCCTCACATCAGTGTTAAAAATACCGATGAAAGCGCATTTATTCAAAAGTGTAAATCCTGTCATAGCGATAATAAAAACAATGCATGCACCGAGAAAAAGGAAGTTCAGCTACTTAGTAAAAATAACTGCATTTCGTGTCATATGCCATTAAGTGGTTCTAAGGACATTCCACATGTGCGCATTCACGATCATTACATACGAAAGCGTCCAGCTCAAATGGATAATTCTGCTGACAAGAAGTTTAAAGGTCTCAGTTGTATCAATGATTCCAAGCCCGATAGCTTGAGTATAGCCAAAGCGTATCTGCAGCAGTATGAGAAATTCGAATCCAATAATTCATACTTGCTCGATAGCGCATCGGCCTATTTAAATTATAGGAGTAATGCTTCTATGAAAGCGAAATTCCATGAAATTATTTTGCTTCATTATTTAGAAGCTGATTATCCTTCGATCCTTAAATTGGTAAATGCTATTGGATCTTCATTCATCGTTTCAGAAATTTTTGGTAAGTATAGTTGGAGTAACCGTGAAGCATGGACAGCCTATCGTATTGGAGAAGCATATTCTAATGCAAAGCAAATTGATAAGGCAATGTTATGTTATCAGGCAGCTTATTATTTAGCGCCACATTATTTCGAATTCGCCAATAAATATGGGGCATCAGCAATGCAGAATAATCAAAAAGATCAAGCGAAATTAGTCTACGAAAAGCTTGTTAAGGAATCTCCATTTTTTGCTCCTGCTT
The DNA here is from genome assembly GCA_044369395.1 of Flavobacteriales bacterium. GTDB lineage: Bacteria > Bacteroidota > Bacteroidia > M30B66 > M30B66 > CALQRR01. Next base: position 25,213 of record JBIPLZ010000001.1, read on the forward strand.
GGTCTAATTTGGGATATATTTATCTATTGGATGGTGATTTACAGCGTGCAGAGAATTTCTATCATAAATCGCTTGCGCTTGATCCAGATTATCAACCTGCCTTGCTCAATTTAGTTGGTCTTCACTTATATCGCAACGAACTAGTGGATGCAAAAAATTTGCTTCAGATAATTGTAAATAAAAATCCATCAAATAGTCAAGCTCAAGAAATCTTGAAAACACTCAAATAATATTACTGTATTCCTATCGGTAAACATTATTTTTGACCACCCAATGACTACAAAACGTCCAACAAAATCGAAGAAACGCCCGGGGATCATATCGAAACCCTACCCATTCAAACGAATTATTATTTCGTTTGCTATTCTTGTATTTGTATCGCTTTGTATTTCTTTTACCTATTTCTATTCGCGCGTTTTCAGTCCAAATCTCATCATTGAGGGAAAATTGTCTGAGTTCATCTATATTAAATCCACGGATTCTTTTGAGGATGTTTTAAATCAACTTTCTAATCGAGGAATGCTCAAGAATAGAGAATCATTTATCTGGCTTTCCTCCTTTATGGATTATCAAAAGAAAGTAAAGCCTGGTCGGTATAAAGTGAAAAATGGAATGACGAACCGGGAATTAGTAACACTTCTTCGGTCGGGTAAACAAGAACCAATTCGCATTACATTCCAGAATATTCGAACAAAACAGGCATTAGCTGGCAAAGTGGGTCGAAATCTAGAGGCCGATTCAAGTTCAATGATGGAAATTTTGAACGACAATAAAATTTTGGAACGCTACGGCTTAGATTCATCCAAAGCATTATCGCTTTTTTTACCTGATACGTATGAGTTTTACTGGAATACATCTGCCCCAGAATTTGTCGATAAATTTGGCGAGTCCTATTTGAAATTCTGGAACGAGGATCGAAAAAAACAAGCAGCAACTATCGGATTGAGTCCTGGTGAAATTGCCGTTATTGCATCCATCGTTGTTCAAGAATCTAACAAGTCCGACGAATGGCCAACTATCGCAGGGGTTTATCTCAATCGTTTAAGAATTGGCATGAAACTTCAAGCGGATCCTACTGTTAAATTTGCATTAAATGATTTCGATTTGAGACGCATTAGATTCAATCATTTACAAGTGGAATCGCCTTATAATACCTATAAATATGTCGGTTTACCTCCTGGTCCAATTTATATGGCTGGTAAAAGAATAATTGATGCAGTCTTAAATTATCAATCGCATAGTTATCTTTACTTTTGCGCCCGGCCCGACCGCTCCGGTTATCACGATTTTGCGGTTACATTCGAACAACATAAACAAAATGCTCGAAGCTATCAGTCAAGTCTGAACGCTAGAGGAATATAAAAACACTATGACAAAAATTAAATTTGGAACTGATGGTTGGAGAGCAATCATTGCCGATGAATTCACTGTTGAAAATGTTGCTCGTGTATCGGAAGCAACAGCAAAATGGTTAAAGGAAAACTATGTTACTCCTTCTGTTGTTCTTGGTCACGATTGCCGATTTGCGGGTGAATTGTTTGCAGAAACAACCGCCAAAGTGATGATTGCAAACGGAGTGAAGGTTTTTCTTTCGCATGGTTTTGTTTCTACTCCTATGGTTTCGATGGGAGCAATTACATACAAAACCGATTTAGGAATTGTGCTAACTGCCAGCCATAATCCCCCATCATACAATGGTTTCAAACTGAAAGGAAGTTATGGCGGACCTTTATTGCCGGATAAGATTGATGAAATCGAATCCATCATTCCGGAATCAGCCAATTCAAATTGGAAGGATGTTTCTTTAGCAAAATCAGAGAAATCTGGTAATTTGGTTATCGTTGATTTGGAGGGCGATTATTGCGCTCGTGTTGAAGAAAATTTCGATCTAGAAGCTATTCGAAACTCCAATTTAGAGTTCGCATACGATGCCATGTATGGAGCAGGACAAAACGTGATTCGTCGTTTATTGCCCGAGACCACACTTTTGCATTGCGATCACAATCCATCATTCGATGGTCAAGCACCCGAGCCAATTGCTAAGAACTTAACAGAGTTTTCGGAAATGATTCGTATTGCGGGTAATATCGATTGCGGCTTAGCTACCGATGGGGATGCTGACCGTATTGGTTTATTCGACGATGAAGGGAATTTTGTCGATTCTCATCATATCATTCTATTGCTCATTCATTATTTAAAGAAATACAAAGGACTCGACGGAAAAGTCTGCACAGCATTTTCTTCTACCGTTAAGGTGAAAAATATCTGCAACCATTATAATTTGGATTTAGATATTGTGAAAATCGGATTCAAATACATCGCTGGAATCATGATAACAGATGATGTTTTATTGGGTGGAGAAGAATCGGGTGGAATCGCTATAAAAGGTCATATTCCAGAACGCGATGGAATTTGGATGGGCTTGGTTATTTGGGAGTTTATGGCCAAGTCGGGCAAAACGCTTAATGAGCTGATCGAAGAAGTTTATGAAATTACCGGAGCATTTAGCGTTGATCGTAACGATTTACATTTACCCGAAGCTGAAAAGCAACGTGTTATTGCATCGTGTAAAAATGGTGAGGTAAAATCGATTGGGAATCGTCCAGTGATTCGTTTAGAAGATATGGATGGATACAAATTCTTTGTTAGTGAAGATGAGTGGTTGATGGTTCGTCCTTCGGGTACTGAGCCCCTTTTGCGTGTTTATGCAGAAGCGCATGATCATGCTGGTGTAATGAAGCTTATTTCGGATGCTCGCGAACAATTTGGAATATGATTTTTAGAATGTTGACACCCGTAATTGGCTTTTACCTCTTAATGGGAAATGCAATTGCTCAGGTTCAGCCCACAACCATTGAAGTTGAATCTCAAGGGACCATTACATTTAGTCCCGATAGTTTTGTTGTGAAATTGCGTTTTGATCGCTCCTCTGTGAATGTTGTTAATCGTGAGGTTGAAACGTTTTCGGCAGAGGAAGTTCTAATGCCTGTTGAGGTAATGGAGAGTGTTGAGGAGTTTTCACCTGCTGCAGATGTTGAACCGCCACCAACTTTGGAAATGGAAGAGGTAAAATCTCCGGAGCAAATGCGAAAAGAGCGCGAACGTTATCGACTCATTGAAGATTCAATCCAAAAGATTCGAACCCTGCGTGCGTTAGAATTTGAGGCAAAGCTTTTGTCGATGGGAGTTCGCATTCCTAAAGCCAATCCAATGGAAGAAGGCTATCACTATAGTTCTAATACATGGGTTCAGGTTTTAACCTCTGCTCAATATGGAAAGATTGATTCATTAAGTAAAATGTATGGTCGACCTTTGAATTTAGAAATGATCGATATAAAAATGAAAGATCATGCTGTTTTAAAAGAGCGTGCATATAGCCAGGCCATTGAAAACAGTAAGTTGGAAGCAGAATCCCTGGCAAAAGCCATGGGTCGCAAAGTGGGAAAAATGACTAACGTTAAAACGGAAGCAATAGATTTGATGGATATCGTTCCCTTGATGCTGCGTAAGGAAATTCAACGTGAAGTGCGCAAAAGTGATCGCTTTTTGCAGCCAGCGCTTTATCAGCTGAGTCAGGAATTAGGAAACAATTTCTTTGAGAAGGATCGCACCAATGAAAAAAACATCATTTTCTGGAGCTGGTCAGAAAAAATCAAAGTGACTTACATTGTGAATTGATTCTGAACTTTAATCGAATGATATACAATCCCGGTTCCTCAAAGAATC
>JBIPLZ010000408.1:0-2515 GCA_044369395.1 Flavobacteriales bacterium
CGTATTCGTCATCATCGCCCCCGCCTTCTGAATCATAATCGTCATCATCGCCACCAAAAGCATCTTCTTCTGTGGCGTTTTCATCCACTTCGGTTGTATTATTGAACTCTTCTGCAAGCTTCGCAATTTCATTATCTGTTTCCAGATCTTCTTCATTGAGCGCAACTTCTTCGTTTTCAATATCGGCAAGATCCTCCTCCTCATCACCTTCAGCTCCCGCCAAAGCCATTAACAATAAATCATCATCCTCTTCCTCCGTTTTAACGCGAGATCTTCTTCCACGTCCATCTTCGGCTGGTTTTTCTCTGGTCGGAATGATTAAAGTCTCTTTGTATTGAACTGGCGGAATACCAATTGAACTGAAAACTTTTGGGTACTCTGTTTTGTATTCAGGCGAGCCCATTATTTTGATTAACTCAATGTTGAAAGCCCATCGAACAGTTTCATCGTAGATAAAAATAAACTTTTGATGAGGATCATCGATGTGCTCGAGCAACTCTACTTTCTTCAATTTCCCTAAGTCTTCTCCGCTTAATGTTCCAATCGACTCTCCTTTTCTCCAGTTATGATCGGCTAAGAAAAATTCACCAACATGCTTGTTGTCAAATCCAATAGACTTAAGAATTTCCAGAAAAAAATCCGCAAAACTATGATCAACTTTCAGGTCAATATCGCGGTAAATATCATCGTAATCGTCAAATATGACGCGGAAACGCAGTATGCTCATGATTTATTCGTTTTCGGTAATCGATTGTGTTAATATTTTTTGAGGTTTCAAACCCAACTTTTCTCCTTCTTTCAACATGAATTGATAAGCTTCTGAGAATGAATTTGGAATTTCGCCGTCCAACATAGCTTCTCGAATTGCATTTTTTATCAATCCGATTTCTATACTTGGTTTGATGCCAAAAGTTTCCATAATATCAATTCCACTTACCGGTGGTTGCCAATTGCGCAATCGATCTTTCTCTTCAATTTCAATCAATTTCGATTTTACAAGTTCAAAGTTAGCTAAATACCGTTTTACCTTCTCTTTATTTTTCGAAGTAATATCGGCTGAACATAAGGTCATCAAATCATCAATATCATCGCCTGCTTCGAATAGTAGACGCCTTACAGCTGAGTCGGTTACAATTTCTTTACTTAAAACAATCGGGCGCAAATGAAGGAGTACCAACTTTTGCACGTACTTCATTTTCTCGTTTTGAGGCAACTTTAAATTCCTGAAAATATGAGGAACCATGCGAGCACCTTTGTCCTCGTGTCCATGGAATGTCCATCCATGATCCTGTTCAAATCGCTTCGTAGCAGGTTTGGCAATGTCGTGCAAAATAGCCGCCCAACGTAACCACAAATTCTCAGTGTGTAAACTAATGTTGTCGAGAACTTGCAGTGTATGGTAAAAATTGTCTTTGTGCCCTTTGCCTTGAATAACATCCACCCCAAACAAGGCCGCCATTTCAGGAAAAATAATATGCAATAAGCCAGTATCGAATAAATGATTGAATCCAACCGATGGAATAGGCGATAACACAATTTTATTCAACTCATCGGCAATGCGTTCTTTGGAAACAATGCGAATGCGTTCTTTATTTCGGCTGATGGAAGCAAGCGATTCTGCTTCAATCTGGAATCCTAATTGACTTGAAAAACGAATTGCTCGCATCATGCGCAACGGATCGTCGCTGTATGTTTGATCGGGTAGGAGAGGTGTGCGCAAAATTTTATTGCGGATGTCTTCCAATCCTCCAAACGGATCAATAATCTCGTTGCTTTCACTATGAAGCGCAACTGCCAAAGCATTAATCGTAAAATCTCTTCGTTCTTGGTCTTCCTGAATGGTTCCGTCTTCAACAATGGGTTTTCGAGAGTGATCGCGATATGATTCTTTTCGCGCTCCAACAAACTCCAATTCAATGTCCTCCAAATGAATCATGGCGGTTCCGAAATTCTTGAAAATATTCACGTGAGAGCCTTTGCCTAATTTTGAAGCAACCTTTTTGGCAAGCTCAATCCCGCTTCCTTCAACAACCACATCAATGTCTTTACACTCTCTATCTAAAATTACATCGCGCACATAACCGCCAATGACAAATGCACGAACATTTAATTCTGCAACCGCATTGCGGAGCAAATCGAAAACAGGACCGGTGAGATTTATATGTGTCAAAACGGCCGCAAATTAAGGTTTTTCTTGTGTTTGTATAACTTAGTTAGAAAGCACATTTTCAGGCTTTATAGATTCGGCACATAGGAAATGACCTTTCGGACAGGTCTTAAATCCATGTAATCCACATGGACGGCAAGGAAGTTCTTCTTTCGTTTCAATGATTCGAGAATTCTCAGAGAGCGGACCAAATCCAAACGAGGGCACGGTGCTGCAGAAAATTGCAGTAACTGGTGCATTCACACTCGAACATAAATGCATGGGCGCAGAATCGTTCACATAATTCATTGTGGCGCCACGCATCAATTCGGCCGATTCTAATAAGCTCAAACTACCTGCAAGATTAAT
>JBIPLZ010000409.1:0-2507 GCA_044369395.1 Flavobacteriales bacterium
GGAAATAGAAATATCCTTGATCCATGTGGAAGCATCCTTTAATCTTTAAATTCGGAATTGGCGATGTAATGAGAACTTGAGCTCTTCCGGGTTCTACGTCGATGTTTGGAAGTAATTGCTTTGCAAAGCCATTGGTGGCAATGAGTAATTGCTGACACGTAATCTCGCCCAAGGATTTGGTAGAAACAGAAACACCTTGCTCAATGTCTTTAAACGAATCAACTTCAACTCCGTGTAAAATGGAAATGTCCAAACTGTGTGCAAGCTGCATCAGGGAATTCATCATTTTACCGGTGTTAATTTGTCCTTCGGCTGAATTTAAAATCAGATGTTTAACGTCTTGCAAACCAAACTCTGAAATGCGATGATCGGCTTTACTGAACACCGAATGAACATGCGTAATTCTTTCAAGATGATTGTTAAACCGATCCATAATTGCAAGACTCTTCTTGTAAAGTTCTTCTTGCGCATCGGTAAACACTTCGAAACTCCCAAATGCTTCGTAATCGAGTTGTTCGTCGCTTAATGTATTTCGAAGCAATTGCAAGCCGATCCAACGCATTTCTATTAATTCAACAACTTCATCTTCGGAGCATCTTTCCAAATCATCCACAATTTCACTTAAGCTTCCAAAGCAAGCGAATCCAGCATTTTTCGTACTTGCGCCAGCAGGAAGAGTTCCACGGTCGAGGATGAGAATTTTCTTTGCGGGATTGGATTTCTTGAGATGTATGGCAGCATTTATTCCCACAATGCCAGCTCCAATAATAATAACATCAGGTTCTAGCCAAGTGCAGCTTTCCCAATAGCTTAAGGTTGTTTGTTCGTTTTTCATGAATCTTCAGGATGGCGATAATACACAAAAAAAAATCCTGCCGAAGCAGGATTTCTAAAGAATCAATTTTATTTTTTGACAGTTTCTTTGGCCAGTTGCGGATTCTTGGAATAGATAAAATGAAAAATCCCAAAGAATAAAAATGTATAAAATAAATTCCCAAGTAGGTTATAACTGAAAAAAGGAATTCCTAATTCGTAGGTTGCTATTAGACCCGCAAACGTTTTTGGTAAAGTGTTACCTAACCAATCACCGAAGTTGCTTATGATGAAAAAGATAACTGCACTCGCTAGAGATGCGGTAGCCAAATTGCTCCAACTTTGACGATTGCGCAAAAGTAATCCCAAGGCAGTAATTGCTATGAAGCTAGAGTAAAGAAGAAGGGTAGAAGGAGAAGTGAAATAATCTTCCAGACTAATCCAACGGTAATTTATAAGTGTAATCGTTAACACATCACTAATTAAAAAAGCAATTAATGGAATAATAAATCCCAAGAAACGATTTGCTACAAGCGCTCCACCCATGAGCGCAATGGTTGCCATTGGAGTGAAATTTGGCCAATGAGGGATTAATCGAAATAAAGCAGCAACTACAATTGCAGAAATAACGAGTATGAATTTGGTTTGATTATTTTTCATGTTTTTTCTATTCGAACTGCAAATGTAACACGCTTTTCTAAAAAATGTTGTTTTTTTTAATTCACATCTTTGCGATTATGAACAGGGCTAAGTGTATATCCTTGTCTGCGTAATAAGATGATAAGCCCATTTTCTCCCGCTAAATGCAAAGCTCCAACTGCAATAAAACACGATTGTTTTTTAATGATTTCTTCAATTCGAGGAATCCATCGAATGTTTCGGTCTTTCAATAAAAGATTCGATTCTATGGAAGAAAAACCGCTTGCATTCATCAATGAATCTAGGCAATTTAAATCTTGATTCATATAGCAAGTGTTCATTCTGTCATTTTCTAAACTGCTTCCTTGCTTTCCTGTTTTGATGTATTGCATTAGCAGTTGAACTTGTTCGTTCAACGCAACATGACTGAATAACAAATCCGCTTGATCCTGAATTGTTTCCAAGGCAAATACTTCCTTACCATTTTTCCTTGCTTCATTTTGCACGTATATATCCATCGGCTCCCCTTTGAAATTAGTTAAAAAGGGAGTGTTTTTCATTTCTACAGCAGAAAGCATGAGGTAAATTCCCATGGGTTTCATTTTATTGAAAACGATCATCGGTAAACCCAATTTATCTTGAACAAATCGGCTCAAGGAATCGAATTGAAGAGGACTCATTAAACTGTCCAAAGAACTTTTCTCCAACAGCATAAATGGCATCATTTGGCTCGCTACCTCGGGGGTAATATCGAGTTCGCCCAATACCGAACTTGTTTTTTCAAGGGCCAATTCACAACCTTTTAAGTTGTTCAAAAACGAGTTATTCACTAAATGATATGTTCCTAGGATATAGGATGGTTTTTGTAAGTCATTTCCCTGTATTTTCCATAATAGAGCATTTTCAATAGTTTGACCGCTTAATGAAAATGGGCAAATGCAGATAAAAATTAGGTAAATGAACTGCTTGATAGGATTCATTAATTTGAATTTCCACAAACATAGTTTATTGAGATTTTGGAAAATGGAATTGTAAAGAGATATTATCAACTATTG
>JBIPLZ010000410.1:0-2503 GCA_044369395.1 Flavobacteriales bacterium
TAACGGATAGTACAAATCCAGATTGGGAAACTATCATGAAGAAAGCAGGAGCTATAATTACCAATAAAGGAGGAAGAACTAGTCATGCAGCAATTGTTGCACGCGAACTTGGAATTGTTGCTGTGGTTGGAACAGGTAACGCAACCGATAAAATTCAAAACGAACAAGAAATTACTGTTTCCTGTGCTGAAGGAAAAGAAGGAATTATATACAAAGGGAAGTTAAAATGGGATATTCACGAGGAAGATTTCAGCAATATTTCGATGCCTCAAATAGCACCCATGTTCATATTAGCAGATCCTGAAAGGGCTTTTGAACTGTGTAAATACCCAAATCAAGGTGTGGGTCTAATGCGCTTAGAATTTACCATAAGCAATAGCATCGGAATTCACCCATTGGCTTTACTTGAACCCGATAAAATCGCAGACAAATTAATAACGAAAGAAATTAACAAGCGAATTAAAGGATATGAATCGGGTGCGTTATTTTTTATTGACAAACTCTCTCATGCAATAACAATGGTAGCGGCCGCATTTTACCCGAAGGATGTTATTGTTCGACTCAGCGATTTCAAAAGCAATGAATACACAAATTTATTAGGAGGAAGTTTTTTCGAACCCAAGGAGGAGAATCCAATGATTGGTTTACGAGGTGCTTCAAGATACTACAGCGATTATTATCGCAAAGGTTTTGAATTGGAATGTGAAGCGTTGAAAATTGTTCGGAATACGTTCGGAATGAAAAATGTTAAATTGATGGTTCCATTTTGCAGAACGGTTGAGGAAGGAAAAAAAGTTATTCAAGAACTTGCAAAAAATGGCTTGTATCAGGGACAAGGTGGATTAGAAATATACATGATGGTAGAAATTCCAAGCAATGTTATTCTGGCCGATGAGTTCGCAAAAATATTCAACGGGTTCTCAATTGGATCGAATGATTTAACGCAACTAACTTTAGGAATTGATCGTGATTCGGCATTGATAAATCATCTTTTTGACGAAGAGAACCCTGCAGTGAAAAGTTTAATTCGAGATGCCATCCGTGCTGCAAAACGCAATAATATAAAAGTTGGATTATGCGGTCAAGCACCAAGCGATCTGCCTCAATTTGCTGAATTCTTAGTACATGAGGGAATTAACAGCATTTCATTCAATCCGGATGCTATCATTAAAGGCATCCATAACATTGTAAATGCAGAGATTAAAGAAATGATGCGTGTTTGATAAAGAAATTTATGCGCGTTTAAAGATCGTTTTCGTCTTCAAAAAAAATAAGGCGATTAAAAAAAGATTTTAAATTTAAATACCGAGAAATAATGAAAAAGTCAATTAAAAAAATCGGATTGTGGCTAGACCATGTTGATGCACATTTTATTGAATTGGAAGATGGCCAAGAAATTTTCGAAACGATAAATTCGGGAAAAGAATCCTTAAATAGAATAAAAGGAGAATCGGGAAACGGCATTAAAATGGGCAATTTCCGATCAACCAATAACGAACATCAGGTTCAAATGCGCGAAAATGAAATACTAAGTGATTACTATAAAAATATCGCTAAAAGGCTCGAGGACTTCGATGAAATTTTCATTTTTGGAGCCTCTACTGCAAAGGATGAATTAACCAATCTACTTCGAAAAAATAAGCATTTCGATGACAAACTTATCCATACTGAATCCTCCGATCACATTACAAAGAATCAAATGATAGCAAGAGTACGTTCGTTTTTTAAATTGGAATTAAAATCGAATAATTAATTCATTTTAAAAATTAAAATGCATGGGATTAGGGCAGTTTTCTTGATAGAAAGGTAAATCGATTTTGCTACAAACACCCGGATAATCGCCTAAATTCCCTTGCAAATCGCAAATCAGTTGAAAATGTAAATGTGCGGGCCAATTGCCGTTTTCGTTCCAGCTGCCTAATTTCCCAATAAATTCGCCCTGTTGAATTAAAGCACCAACTCGATCAGTGGCAATACTTTCATGAGAAAGATGTCCGTACAAGCTGTAAAGTTTTGAGTTGTTGAATAGATGTTCGAGAATGATTGTTCCGCCATAATCGCCATAGGCATTGTTGATTGCAGCGCTGTGAATAATGCCATCCGCACAAGCAAAAACTTCTGTTCCTGCATTCATCCAAATATCAACACCCAAATGCATACAGCGTGGCTCATCCGCGTTTTCGTAATGTGTACTTCGGCGGTAAATTATGCGTTCTTCCAAATAACCACCAATTCCGCAATTGCCTCCTAGCATTGAAATTTCGTCTTGGATAAACTGTTCAAATTGCTGGCGATTATCTAAATCAATCTCCTTTAAACGAAGGTTTTCAGCCGAAAAATCGAGTTGAATGGGAACAATTCCTTGAACCGAATTTTTAAAGAGGGTGTGTAGGAGTTTCATCATGCATCTATAAATTCCCAAGCAGAACGGTAGGCTCCGGTTTGTTCGCAATGATCAATCAGTGCTTTGTAAAATGTATCATTTCCAAGGGTTGCACTATCT
>JBIPLZ010000056.1:0-9456 GCA_044369395.1 Flavobacteriales bacterium
TAGACAAGGGCTACATGAATGTGAAAGTGGACGTGAATACTGTAACCGATACCGTTCCGGGTGGAGGTGTTATGATGAATATTTTAATTGATAAGAACCGCCGTGTTAAAATTAACAAAATCAATATTAGCGGAAACGAGTTTGTAAGTGATCGGAAGTTGAAACGTAAGATGAAGAATACCAAGGAAAATCCATGGTATAGTATCTTCACTTCATCAAAATACATGGAGGACAATTTCCTAGAGGATAAAGGAAAAATGCTTAGTATTTATTTCGATAAAGGGTTTAAGGATGCTCGAATTGTAAATGATTCAGTGTATAAATACGATGCAAAAAGAATTAATATCGACATTCAAATTGATGAAGGACGTCAGTATTTTTTCCGGAATATTTCTTGGGTTGGAAATGTAAAATACACTTCGAAACAACTCAGTGATATACTTGGAATTAAAAAAGGTGAAATTTACAACCAAGCAACATTAGAGCAAAATCTGTTCATGAATGCTGCCGAATCGGATGTTTCTTCTTTGTATATGAATGATGGGCATCTTTTCTTTCAAGTGACACCTGTTGAGACCTTTGTTGACAATGATTCTGTGGACATCGAAATGCGTGTTTACGAAGGCAAGCAAGCACGAATCAATCGAGTTACTGTTACCGGAAATGATAAAACAAACGACCATGTTGTGATGCGTGAAATTCGTACACGACCGGGACAGTTATTCCGTCGATCGGATATCATTCGTACTCAACGAGAACTTTCTCAACTAGGCTATTTTGATCCAGAGAAAATGGGCGTTAACCCGGTTCCGAATCCACAAGATGGAACGGTTGATATTGAGTACAAAGTCGAAGAAAAGCCATCCGATCAGCTTCAGCTATCTGGAGGTTGGGGTGCCGGTCGTTTGATTGGAAATTTAGGGCTTGCTTTCAATAATTTTAGCGCACGTCGTTTTTTGAAGAAAAATGCATGGCGCCCTTTACCATCAGGCGATGGACAGCGTTTGTCAATTAATGCGTCGTCAACAGGAAGAGCATTCCAAAGTTATAATTTGTCGTTTACTGAACCTTGGCTCGGTGGTAAAAAACCGAATTCCTTAACCATAACAGCGTATCATTCAATTTTTGGAAATGGAGCTGCGAAGAACGATCCTACAAGAAGTCTCACAAAAAACACGGGATTAATTTTTGGCTATGGTAAGCGCTTACGTTGGCCAGACGATTTCTTTACACTTCAGCAGTCAATTAGCTTTCAGTATTACGAATTACTCAATTCAACTGCTTTCGATTTAAGTAATGGCTTTGCAAACAATTTCAGTTTAACAACAACCATTGCACGGAATTCGATTGATGCTCCAATCTATCCAAAATCAGGATCGAATATTAGCTTCTCAGTGCAAGTTACACCTCCGTATTCCCTAATGGGAAATACACCTGCATCAGAACTTATAACAAAAGAACAGCGATACAAATGGGTAGAGTTTTATAAGATGAAATTCGATGCGCAGTGGTTTACGCCGCTTTCTAGAAATAAAAATACCTTGGTTTTAATGACTCGCGCTAATCTCGGTTTTGTAGGTTTTTATAATCCAAACAAAGGCCTTTCTCCTTTTGAGCGCTTCCGTTATGGAGGTACAGGGTTAAGTGGTTTAACGTGGGGAGCACAATTCTTAGGAGCTGAAATTGTTGGACTTCGTGGATACAACGATGGTTCTATTTCCACAAGTCAAACAGGAGGCGATGCACCTATTTACAATCGCTATACGATGGAATTAAGGTTCCCAATTTCACTTAATCCTTCGGCTACTGTATTTGCTTTGGGCTTTTTGGAAGGTGGAAACGCTTGGTCTAAATTCAGCGATTTTAATCCATTCGATATTAAACGTGCCGGTGGTGTTGGTGTGCGTGTGTTTCTTCCCATGTTTGGATTACTTGGTCTTGATTATGGATTCCGTTTCGATGATCTTCCTGGTTATTCGAGCATGGCAAAAGGGCAATTCCACTTTATTATTGGTCAAAATTTTAATTAAACATTTCGGATTAATAACAAGTAGCGAGTAATTACTATTTATCATTAAAATTTCAATTCATAAACATTATAGCACGATTGTTGATTTCGGCGTTTCAAATCCCATTTAGAAATGTTTAATTTGCACCTTAAATCCAATAAGCCGGTTATGAAAAAGATACTCTTCGCGATTTTGGTTCTGTTCTCAGTAACAACAACCTCTACGGCACAAAAATTTGCTTACGTCGACACACAATATATTTTGGAGAATCTTCCAGAATACAAATCAGCTCAGCAGCAGTTAGATCGAATTTCTATCCAATGGCAAAAAGAAATTGAAGTTAAATTCGGCGAAATCGATAAAATGTACAAAGACTTTCAAGCGGAGTCGATTCTTCTTACCGACGACATGAAAAAAAAGCGGGAAGATGAAATTATAGATAGAGAGCAAGCTGCTAAAGAACTTCAAAAACAACGCTTCGGAAAAGGGGGAGACCTTCTAAAAAGAAGACAAGATTTAGTTAAACCAGTTCAGGATAAAATTTACAACGCGATTAAAGAAATTGCAACGGCAAAAAATTATGCTGTAGTTTTCGATAAATCAAGCGATTTAACAATGCTCTTTACAAACCCGAAATACGATATAAGCGATCAGATTTTAGAAAATCTGGGATATACACCGGGTCAAAAAAATGATGGAAAAGAAAGTGATAAAGGTTCTGATTCTGGAACAACTTCCCCATCTGCTAATCCTTCCAAAAAATAATAATTAAACACACATGAAGCAAATTATCACCCTGGCTATTCTAGCCTCTGCAATGATCTGGAACCCAGCAATGGCTCAGAAATCGAATAAATTTGGACATATTAATTCTGCCGAATTGCTAGGTCTAATGCCTGAAAGAAAAGCCGCAGCAGCTAAAATGGATTCCATCACCAAAGATGTTGAAAAACAACTTCAGGAAATGATGACCGAATACAGAGCTAAACAAGAAAAGTATTCATCTGAAGCTCCTAAATTGTCAGAACTAGTAAAGAAAGACAAAGAGGAAGAGCTTACAAGTTTGGGAACGCGCATTCAAAATTTCCAACAGCAAGCTCAACAATCACTCGAACAACAAGAACAAGCTTTAATTGAACCAATTGTAAATAAAGCTAAAAAAGCAATCGAGCAAGTAGCAAAAGAAAATGGATACACTTATATTTTCGATACTTCTGCAGGCTCATTGTTGTTCTGGGAAGAGAGCGATAACGTGCTCGCTTCGGTGAAGAAAAAATTGAATCTTCAATAATTAGTTCAAATAATATTTTTGAAAAGCATCTCATATGGGATGCTTTTTTTATTCTTGTATATGCAAGCAAACGCACCTATTGGAATATTTGATTCAGGAATTGGCGGTTTAACTGTTGCAGCCGCGATACATCGCTTGTTGCCAAACGAATCGCTCATATATTTTGGTGATACTGCTCATTTTCCTTATGGCGATAAATCACCCGCACGTATTGAGTCATATGGTTTAGGTATTGCCGATTATTTGCTTAGTCAAGGGTGTAAAATGATTGTTATTGCATGCAATACGGCCTCTGCTCATGCTTTTAAAGCCGTAACAAAGCATGTTGGAAATAAAGCCATTGTTGTGAATGTTATTGATCCAGCCTCTCAAGTAGTCGCCAATCGTTATCCAAATGGAAGAGTGGGCGTTATTGCTACGCGAGGTACCATTCAATCGGGAATATATCCACGTAAAATAAAGAAGATTAGTCCGAATACAGAAGTAACATCATTGGCTACTCCATTACTAGCGCCTATGATTGAAGAGGGTTTTTTCAATAATCGAATTTCCCGAACCGTTATTCATTCTTATTTAGAAAAGAAATCTCTGCAAAATATTCAAGCAATCATTTTAGGTTGTACGCATTACCCACTAATCCACAAAGAAATTGAAGATTATTATCAAGGGAAAGTGGATGTGGTAGATTCTGCCGAAATGGTTGCTATTTCAGTAAAAGAGGCGCTTAATAACAAACAACTTCTTTCAACGAATAAGGAAAATGTGGAATTGCGTTTTTTGGTTTCCGATTTCACTGAATCATTCGAAACAAGCGCAGCCTATTTCTTTCCCGAGAAGGTTCAATTGGAAGAATGCGATATTTGGAAATAAAAAATCCCGATTACTAAGAGCAACCGGGATTCTTTATACATTCAAAAAGCGAATTTAATTTAATGGATTGCCTTCCATATCCAACTCAATAACCGGATATCCAAGCATCTTAACTTTCTCAAAATTGCTTGCCTTGTCTCCAACTACAACAACAATCATTTTCTCCAAAGGCAAATAACGTTTTGCCAAACCATCAATATCGTTTTTAGTTAGATTCTGAAGAATGGCATTTTGTTTTTCGATGTAGTTCTTGTCTAACTTATATTCAAGAAGATTTTGAAGAAACATTGCCTTTTGGAAAGGTGTTTCATATTTTAATGCATCTTTTTGGCCAAGTGAATTCTTAGTGAAGTTTAATTCAGCTTCAGAAATACCTGAAGCTTTGTATGTGCTCATCTCGCCAAAGAAATCAATTAAAGAACTATCCGTTTTCTCTGCTTTTACACCTGCTGAAGCCGTAAATGGCCCTCTAAATTTTGAACCACTAAACGATGATCTTGCTCCATAAGTATATCCCTTTTTTTCGCGAAGAGTTAGATTAATACGACTATTGAAATTCCCACCAAGTGTATAGTTCATAACACCTGCTCTGTAAAACTCTCCATCAGAATCGTATGGCAAAGCCATATATCCAATGCGAATTTCAGATTGAGGGGCTTTGTCTTTATTGATAAAATAGATAGTGGTGGCAGTGGCTTCAGGGAAAGCTGGATGTGTAATTTCAGTTGGCGAATTCTGAGATTTCCAATTTCTTAAAAAAGGAACCGCTTTAGCTAAATCTGCTTGGTTAATTTTTCCAACGGAAACCAATTTGGCTTTAGCAGGAATAATATTAGCCGCATAATAATCTTTAACATCCTGAAGGGTTATAGTCTCCAATGTTTTCTTGGAGCCAACAACAGGAACACCAAAAATATGATTGCCATACAATAATTTCGAATACACATTGTCTGCTATGGTTGCTGCTCGTGTTGCGTTATTGTCAATAGCTGCAATATTTTGAGATTTTGCAGTATTAAATTCCTCCTCATCAAACTTTGGATGGAAAAGCTTCTCCTCCAATAATTCCAATGTGCGATTGAGGTTCTTCTTCAACGCAAATACATTAACATACACATTCTCGCGGTCAGAAGAAATGCTGATTTCAGAACCTAATTTCTCAAGTTCAGTAGTAATTTCCTCAGAAGAATATTTCATTGTAGACTCATTCATCAAATCAGTTAACATATTGGCGATACCTGCTTTTGCTGGATTTTCAGCCGCATGCCCTGCAGGGAAAGAAATCAACATGGAAACAATAGGAAGGTCATTGTCTTCAGTTCCGATAACTTGAAGTCCGTTAGCGAGAGTTTCTTTCCAGAAATCAGGTAGTTTAATCACTGGATTTGCTCCAGCAGCCGGACGCTTGCTTCGATCGAAGCTGTCTTTTGCTTTGTTATAAGATAAATTTTTATACTCAGACCCCTCAATCGCTTCGGTTGCACGTTTTGGTGTGAAGTTATCGGCTTTGGCAATTTGGTCCAATTGTCCTTTAGGAACAACGCTCGTTATAACAGCTGCTTTGCCTTTGATGTATGTATTATACACACGCATTACATCTTCTTTTTTCAAATTCAGCAGTTCGGCCAATTCTGTTTTGATATAATTCGGGTTTCCTCTAAAAGTTTGATAAGATGCAAGCTTAGAAGCTTTACCACTTACACTTTCAAGTTCTTGAATCATACCCGCCTCACGCACATTTTTAATACGTTGAAGATCTTCATCGGTAACACCGCGTTTTTCAAATTCAACAAATGCATCGCGAATAATCTTTTCCATATCGGCTAAAGTTTTACCCGGGAATGGCAATACATTCACTACAAACGTACCCGACAATTCACTTGCTGGATTGTATGCACGAGCTTGAACAGCAAGATTATTCTTGATCAGGTTTTGATAAAGGATTGACGTTTTATCACCTCCAATTAATTCTGCCAAAAGATCCAGTGGCAATTCATCCGCATGCCCAGAAAAAACTCCTGGCCAAGTCATCTGAATCATCGGGAAACGCACATTGTCTTCCATCGAAATATAACGATCTTGATCCAATGTAACAGGCATTTTCGGCATTACTTTTACTTCTGGGCCGCGAGGAATGCTTCCGAAATACTTCATTGCCAATCGTGTAACTTCAGCAGGGTCAACATTCCCTGCAACGGTTAAAACCGCGTTATTGGGTCCATACCAACGAAGGAAAAAACGCTTCAAGTCTTCTACAGAAACTCCATCCAAATCTTTCAAATATCCGATAGTTGGCCATGAATAAGGATGTCCAAAAGGATACAACGCTTCGTTTGTGCGCTCTCCAACCAATCCATATGGGCGGTTATCGTAATTTTGACCGCGTTCATTTTTAACAGTAGCGCGTTGAATTTCAAATTTTTGCTGAGTTACAGCATCCAATAAAAAGCCCATACGATCTGCTTCAAGCCACAAAGCTGTTTCGAGTTGATTGCTTGGAACTGTTTCAAAATAATTGGTGCGATCGATGTTTGTTGTACCGTTTAATGTACCGCCAGCTTCTGTTACAATGGCGAAATGCTGCTCATCTGCAACATTATCAGATCCTTGAAACATCATGTGCTCAAAGAAATGTGCAAATCCAGAACGGCCTATTTCTTCACGTGCCGAACCAACATGATATGTTACATCCACATGTACAACAGGATCACTTTTGTCGACGTGAACAAGCAATGTCATGCCATTATCAAGCATGTATTTTTCATAAGGAATAACGATTTCGTCTCCTTTTTTTTCCACCTTCTCAATAAGTTTTTGAGCAGTTGCAGTGTTTAGGGAAATAAACCCAACAGCAAGGGATAGGAATAGCGATTGTTTTAACATGGATAAAATTTAGATTGCAATTTTAAGTAAAATTTGACCTTAAAAAGAGGTTTCCTTTATTTAAAATAGCAGATCTAAATTCCATCTATTAAAAAAGCATACATTTGTTTGCATTTTGGTTTATCCTTAACGGATGATTAAAAGGGAATCCTGTGAAAATCAGGAACAGTTCCCGCTGCTGTAATCCTCATAAAAAGCAACAGCTTAAAGCCACTGTTAACTCGGGAAGGCGCTGTTTGCGAGGGAAGTCAGAAGACCTGCCAATTCGCAATGTTCCATGCTTTCGGGAAGAAAGGCAATGAACAGGAAAGGCCAATGTATTGGTTTTTGATGTTTGCTTATGGGCATTCATCAGCCCTGTTTTCCTTATTCTCATCAGCAGATTTATAGAAAACGATGCGGCAACTTTTAATCATGGTATTCTTTTTCGGGTGTTTTGCGGAGAATCTTTCTGCTCAAAAAACCATGATGGATACTGTGCATCAAATCAATCAATTTGAAGTTTCCGACAATCGTCTTTTTACCTCAAATCCAGGATTACAGAAAATCAGTTTTTCAAATGAATCGGTATCTAAATCAGCGCAATCACTAGCAGATGTACTGAGTAGAAATACCGCTGTTTTTGTTCGTCAGTATAGCCCTGGAATGCTTGCTTCCCCTTCAATTCGTGGAACAGGCGCTGCACACACAGCTTTGGTCTGGAATGGACTAAATCTTCAAAGTTGCATGAATGGACAACTCGATCTGAGTTTGGTTCCCGCCTCTCTTTTCGACAATTTCACTTTGCAGACAGGAGCTGGTTCTGCCTCTTGGGGAACGGGTGCCATTGGTGGAATTATTTTTCTTCAAACAACAAATCAAGAAGATAACCATATTCGTTTTTCTCAACATTCCGGAAGTTGGGGTTTTCGACAAAGTGCGCTCGATATCGCATTTCGTAAAAAACGATTTGCTTCCTCTACCAAAGTCTTCCATACTCAGGTTGAAAACAATTTTAAATTCATGAATACTGCTGTTTATGGAAATCCAGAACAGCGACAAATAAATGCAAGTCAGCAAATGCAAGGTCTATTGCAAGATCTGTATTTTAAAACGAGTAAAACATCGCAATTGCATTTGGCTTTTTGGGGGCAAAAAACACAACGTAAAATTCCACCGATAGCTCTCAGTCCAATTTCTGTTGCAAAACAAATGGATGAGTCATTGAGGACGATGGTATCTTGGGAAAAAACGATGCACAATTGGTCTGTTTTATTTCGTGGTGGATTTATCACCGAAAAAATTCATTTTGTCGATTCTTTGAGTCAAATAAATGCCACAAACAATGCACAAACCTATATTGCAGAAGCGGAAGTTTCGAGGAGTTTGTTTCAAGGTAAATCGCGTGTTCAATTCGGTTTCAATTCAACTAACGCGAAAGCGATATCTCCCGGTTTGGGAAATTCGTGGATGAACCAAAAACGAACATCGCTCTTCGGTTCATTTCGCTCTCATTTCGGGAAGTTTGAAACACTTATCCAGTTGCGTCAAGAATGGTTTCAATCGAAAAACATTCCGCTTATCCCTTCCGTTTCGGGATGTTTTACACTCAATAAAAACTGGAAAGTCCGAGGCCAAGCGGCAAAGAGTTACCGACTTCCAACCTTAAACGATTTGTATTGGCAGCCAGGAGGGAATCTTAATTTACTACCCGAGTTTGGAAATACCTTCGAATTGGGAATTGATTTTCAAGCCAAGGACAGTCAATACGATCTTCAAATTCATTCGGGTTTATTTTCCAATCGCGTAAAAAACTGGATTGTTTGGATTCCTGGTAGCGGATACTGGAAACCAGAAAATGTTCAACAAGTAAAAAGTGAGGGAATTGAATTGTCTTTAAATCTAAGTCTCCGAGAAGCGAAAAAATGCAAGTATCGCATTTCATCATCGACACAATTTCTAAATGCACTTGTTGAGAAATCCTCATCATACTCCAATTTCGAAAGTGGACGTCAACTTGTGTATGTTCCACATTTTACTTGGAATGGGAATGTATCTGCTAGTCTAAATCGAAGTACTCTTGAGCTCGGTGCAACCTATACAGGTATTCGATTTGTTTCTAGTGATAACTCCACGTTTTTACCCGGCTTCTTTTTGCTCAATGCGAGCTTTTCTCAAGAATTGAATTTCTTGAAACACGAAGCATCCTTTTACATTCAAATAAATAATATCCTGAATGCTAATTACCAAGTAATTGCTTGGCGACCAATGCCCTTGAGGTCGTTTATGATGGGGCTAAATTTTACATTTAAAAATTCAAAATCATGAAATTAATTTACATTTCGCTAGTTTCTTTCTTTTTTTCCATTCACTCATTTTCACAAACAACTATTGATTTTGAAGAGCTAATTCTTCCAAATGAGA
>JBIPLZ010000411.1:0-2502 GCA_044369395.1 Flavobacteriales bacterium
CGAAATCAATTTCCTTGATCTTCGTTCATTTATCGATAACTCTCAATAATTACAATCGTTTCGTGTGATTTTGACATATCGACTTTGTAATAGAACAAGGGCAATTATTGCTAATCCTTGTAATAGAACAAGGGCAAAATTCTAGAACCCGCTATTTCACCCAAATCTCGTCAATGAAAATAAACGCTTCGCCGCCAGCGCCTTGATGCCATTCGGGGAGCACACCAAAATTGGTTGCTTTTACACGGATGTAGCGCATGGCTGTTGGTTGAGGTATTGTCATCGGGTCGTTTTGCTCATTTACTAAAAACGCACGCTTCTCTTCGAATTTTTGGAGCTGCACCTTGGTGTCTTTCGGGTCGATACGATTACTATCGGTGACAAACGGAATAAATGAAATTCCGTCTAATGAAAATTCGATTTTCACTTCAGTAGGGAATAAAATCCAGCTGCGGGAATCTTGCAAAAAGGAAGCGCCAATCGTAGAAATTTCAGTGATCTTTTTCAAATCTACCACACATTCAAAATCTTGTCCTTGGTAGCCTTGCCATCCGCCTTTGCGCCAGTTTTCATCGGCAAACAGCCCATCAATAATGCCTTCATCGCCACCCGCCGTGTATTGTGGGTTGTATTTCGATTGTATTTGAATGGTGTAGTTATGCGGTATTTTGAAAAATCTTGCGGTTGAAACCGGACTCACCATGTCTCCGCTATTTCCATCAAATGCAGCAAAACTCAAGGTACACGAGTTCCGAATCACAATGCCTTCGCGATCTGTCATACCATTTTTCGCATACGTCGCATACGAGTTGATTAAGCCCGAGCGAGGGAAAATTGGATCTTTCAGGCTAGGCTTACGTCCATCTAAGGTATAACGAACAACTTGCAAACGGCTCTCGGGTGTAAGTTCCACGATGAAGCTATCGCGAAAGGTCATAGGCGCGCGCAGCAAGGTGGGCGCAGAATGGATTCCTTTCCCCGGAGGGGTTTTAACTGCCGACCAATCGTAACTAAAAGGTGCGCGTTGCATTGCTTGTTTCGCAGGTGCTTTTGAACTCATGGTTAAGGCAATGGATTCCCCATTAACAATGCTGCTATGACTAAACCAGAAGTTTGGCTTTCCTTCAACTGCAGCAGTGTAGGCATTTTTACTTGCTCCAGGTGCTTTGATGCTAAAGAGTTTTCCGTTTACAGGAGTGATTTTTATTTCATCGAACAGCGGAGAACCTACCACATAATTGGGATTTCCTGGGCAAAGTGGATAAAATCCCATTGCCGCAAAAACATACCAAGCGCTCATTTGACCACAATCTTCATTGCCCGACAAACCATCGGGAGCGTTATGATACATCTCGCTCAAAATGCGGCGAACGTAGGTTTGGGTAAGTTTGGGTTCGCCCAATGCACTAAACATCCAAGCCATGTGATGACTTGGTTCGTTGCCATGTGCATATTGTCCAATCAAACCGGTGATATCGCTTTGCGTGCGTCCCGTAGTTTTTGAATCTGCTTCGAATAAGCCCGAAAGTTTTTTTATCAGCGTATCTTGTCCGCCGTGGGCTTGTGATAAGCCATAAATATCTTGGGGAACGAAAAAGCTGTATTGCCACGAATTGGCTTCGGTGAAGTGGTTATTTACTTCTCTTGGATCGAAGGGTGATAACCAAGCGCCATTTTTCTTGGGCTGCATGAATCCGCTTTCGGAATTGAAAAGGTTGCGCCAGTTGTTCGACCGAGCGGCATATTCTGAATAAACATCGGGTTGATTGAGTGCTTCTGCAAAACGGGCAATACACCAATCGTCATAGGCATATTCGAGGGTTTTTGAAACGCTTTCGTGTTCATCATCCACCGATAAAAAGCCATGATCCATGTATGCAGGCAGACCCAGATGATTCCATGTGGCACTTTTTCTCATGGCTTCGAGAGCGAGTTTGGTATCGAAACCTTTGATGCCTTTGAAATATGCATCCACCATCACACTTACACTGTGATAGCCAATCATGCAATCGGTTTCGTTGGAGGCAAGTTCCCAAACGGGTAATCGCCCGCCTTCTTGGAACATGCGTAAAAAGGTTTGGATGAAATCGCGTGTTCTTTCCGGATAAAGAATCGCATAAAGTGGATGTGCTGCGCGGAACGTGTCCCAAAGAGAGAAAACCGAATAGTAAGTAAATCCTTCTGCTTTATGGACTTTCTTATCCATTCCACGATACGATCCATCCACATCGCTTACCGTATTGGGTTGAATCATCGTATGATAAAGCGCTGTGTAGAAAATCTTTTGCTGATCTAAAGTTCCGCCCTTGATTTGAATTCGATTCAGTTCAGTTTCCCAGTTTTGAATGGCTCTTTCTTTTGCACTATCGAAATTGACATTGCTTGCTTCACTTGTTAAGTTGAGGTGCGCGCCTGCCAATGAACTAAACGAAACACCCACTTTTATTTCGAGTTCATTGCTACTCATGTTATCGAACTGAATGGCTGACCTTAAATCGCCTT
>JBIPLZ010000412.1:0-2500 GCA_044369395.1 Flavobacteriales bacterium
TAGAAGCTCTGTAAGATCACTGTTACTTACTTTGGCCAAATGAGGATGGACTCTCAAGTAGATGTGAATATTCTCTATGTCTTTGGTGTCATTAATAATTTTTACAATGCCATCTGTTTGATTTGCATACAAATGATTTTTCCATTCGTCATTTAACGATGCAAACTCATCTTCAGAAGAATTGCAAATCAGGATGTTCTTTTTAGCATCATCCCAATTTTTGGGAAGTTCAAATGTTTGTTTTTCTAAGAATGAAAACCAGTTTTCCATTTTGCCTCCCATTCGGGTATGAAACCATTGGGTCGCTCTGGCAGTTCGTTCTTCGGGATCAGCATTTTCCCATGTTTCGATGATCAAGCGTTGCGTATTCTTTAAATCGTGAATGCTTGTGTTTTCAAACAATGAGTAAAAAGGCATTGAATTTCCACGTTCATGTAAAACACATTTTACGTGCATAGATCTACATGCTTGCAACACTGCTTTTGTATGAGATAGCCTGCCATTAAACGCATAAACCATATCGGTTTGATTTGCTTTCAGGTAATTAATAATACTGAAATACACACCCAAACAACCTATAATATAGCGCTCTACCCATTTCGGGTCAAGGGTTGGATTGGGATCGCGGTAATAGGAAATGATGGAAGACGCAACAGAATATCCAATCTCGTATTCATCTACTTTTAACTTCTTAAGTTCAGAAACATTCGCAAATGCTTTAGGTGTTTCTTTGATACGGATTTTATCTTCTTCAGTGAGGTTGAAGAAGCGTTTAATTATGGGTGTTTTAGGTAAGGACGCATATCCATTCTTCCGTTTTGAGATACAGCGCTCGCATGCTTCAGGATGGTAAAATGGATTGATGTCGCAGGCCGGTAAATCGCTTTCGCAAATCAAATGAACAACACGATCGCCCTTTTCTAGATGATTGTAGAGTATTTCTAGTTCAGTCTCATAATGAGATGCTAAAAGCGTATGTGAATTGAAAATGGCAACATTCATTTTAAACAGAAAGATTTAACCTATCAGAAAGCGTGAAATTAATCCTACTTAAATTGAAATGGGCTTGTTAAATCCCGAAGCAAGGATTCCATTTTCAGGAAGTAAACACGTCACTCCACCAATAATTGGGTAAGCCATTAAGCTTTCTGCAGCATAATAACAATCGCCCGAACGTTCCATAACACCACCCGTAATTGGACATGCATAGTGTGGAGTTACAGGTGAAGCGGAACTATTTTTTTCAATCACAATTAAACCAGTTGGATTTAATGGATTGATAATATGGTCGAACAAACGGTATTCAACAACATTATACCCAAGACTTTCGGCTGTTGCTTTCAGACCTCTTACATAGCCATGATGTTCCATACGCGCTTTCGCTTCATCGGAACCCAATTCGTACGAAGGTTCTAACAATACCAAATAACGAGAAGCAATACGATACAATTCCTGTAATGCTTCTTTTTCTCTTCCTCCATTAGGTTCAATAGAATGCGAAGTGTACACCACATCAACACAATTATCCTTTAATGGAATATGAAACAAATCGCCAGTAAAAAGCCAGTTGTCGTTAACCTGCTTAGAACGTGCAAAAGCTTTAGCATAGTTGATTCTTGACCAGGAAATATCGAACCCACATGCAAATTCAGGTTTGTTATCCATTTTCTCAACCACATTGGCAAGCGTTGTAGCTTCACCAACTCCGGCCTCCATAATAGATGTATGATTCCCGAGTCGACCAAGAAGAGCAGCCAATGCTCCCGTATAGAGCGTATTGAATTCGCGGTTGTTTTTGAAAACATCGATATAAGTACCCGCTTGGAGATCGTAGCTAATTTTAATGGCGTCGATGGAATTATTTCGACTATTACTTTGACTTCTGAAATGCTCCATAACATTAGCACCTGAGTCAAACAGTTCTTTTACTTTCTTTATTTCGTTGTACATGTTTTTATTCAATTATATCCCATGAAACAGGGGTTCCTTTTTCGAGGGATTTGATGGCTTTTTTACCGATAATGTCTTTTAGATGCTTCGGCGATAGTCCAAATCCGGGGCGGATCGAACGTATATTCTCTTTGCTGAATGTTTCCCCTTTTGCAATATCGGAAACAATGTATAAAGATCGAGCAAAGTCACGATTTTTTGCTGATTTAACAGATAATTCAAGTGTGGCAACACCCATCGCTTTTTCCACCTCGCGCACATTGCTGATCATCTGCTCAAATTCAGATGGTTCCATACTGAACGCAGAATCGGGACCTCCAATAGAACGATCCATGATGAAGTGCTTTTCAATGAGCACAGCACCTAAAGCCACGGCTCCCATCGGAACGGAGTAGCCAAGTGTATGGTCCGACAAGCCAACTTGCACACCAAATTTTTCACGGATTAAAGGAATTGTGTTGAGGTTTACTTCTTCCAATGGAGTAGGGTAGGAAGAAGTGCATTTGAGCAGAATTATTTGCTCATTCCCCATTCTGCGACATGCATCAAC
>JBIPLZ010000085.1:0-8077 GCA_044369395.1 Flavobacteriales bacterium
GCATCATCCTCCGATTGTCAGGATCGTTGGCTCCTGGCATTCCGATTTCATCACCGTAATAAATGATTGGGATTCCGGGAATACTCATTATGAAGGCATTCAGCATTTTTAAACGCGCATAACCACGAGCATCTTCCACTTTGATATTACGCGACCATCCTGCTTCTTTTTCATCCTCACCCGGAATTTGTGAACCTCCAGCATAATATAGAAAACGCGGCATATCGTGATTACCAGTAATGTTTCCCATCAAGGAGTGACTTCCATAATACATCGCAGATTCTTTCATTGACTCAGCTACTTTTTCGAAGGATTCTGCTTGTGAGGCAAATACAGGACGTGAATCGAAGTATAAGTTGAAATCGAATTGAGCATCCAACATGCCACTTCCAATATAACTGGCAATTAATTCACGACTGCCAAAGGTTTCTCCAATTTGGTAAACACCGCGGTTTTCACCTTTGATGACATCTTGTTTAATTTTCTGGGTAAGCGTTCTCCAGAATTTTTCAGATACATGTTTGGTCGCATCGTGACGGAATCCGTCTAGCTTGAATTTCTTCAACCAATACAAAGCAGAATCCGAAAATGCGTCAACCGCTTCGGGCTTTTCGTAATTGATATCGGGCATAAAATCGTCGAACCAAGTGGTTAAACGTTGTGCATCCCAAATGCGAATATTCACCGTACTATCTGGCAAATACATGGAATTGAACCAATCGGGATGTTGTTTGTAAATAGGATTTTCTTTGTGAATGTGGTTCGAAACGAAATCCATAATCACATTCATATTGTTAGCGTGTGCCGTAGAAACCAATTCTTCGAGCACTGCATCGTTTCCAAATCGGGTATCCACTTTTGTTTCGAGCACTGGCCAATACCCGTGATATCCTGAGAACCAGCGCCTAGGCTTTGGGTATTCTTGCCAAGCCCCCTGCGGATTTTGAACAATAGGTGAAACCCAAATTGTGTTAATTCCTAAATTTTTAAAGTAGCCATCTTTAATCTTTTGTGTAATTCCAACAAGGTCGCCTCCTTGGTAATTGGCTTTAAAATCGATACGATCATCGATAACGGGTTTGTCGTTGAGTGAATCGCCATTGTTAAAGCGGTCCACCATCATGAAATACAAAATGGACTTATAAAAATCGTCACGCTTTAACTGAGAAGTTTGGGTTGGTACTTTGCCTTTCAATAAAGGAATGAGCAAATCGTTACTCGATCCGTTTTCATTGAATGCCCATACACGGATTGTCGAGCGCTCCATTTCAATTGCTTGTTTCGGTAGGCTAATTGTGAGCTTATTATCTTTCAACGAAAGCATATTCTCAGGCAAACGATAATTTTCCCAAAGCACAAAATATTCAGTCACTCCGTTTTCGGAAGCGATGCTGATGGATTCGTCGTTGTGCTTTTCGGTATGTAATACAGGCGCTTTATCCAAGTTGCCAGCTTCTACTTTTAAAATGGAATTGAACGCTCCCATCCCATTGGAAGTAGAATCTTTCGCTGCAGGATCTAAAATCCAACTTCCATCAACCACCACTTTGTAGCTGTATCTTCCGGGGTTAAGAACCAGATCAGTCGTCCATTTACCATCTTTCAATGTCAATTTGGTTTGATCGGGTTGCCAATTATTGATGTCGCCTGCGAGTTGAACTGATTGGTATGTTTTGCCTTGAGGATCGAAAGAATATGCTACATTTTTCTTAACAGAACGCTTTAATATCAAGGAATACACATCCCCTTTCGACCAAATTTTCAATTCCGAAAGCGCCTGAACTTGAGCTGCATCAACCTGAACATGAAGCTTTTCTTTGTTTGATGATAATGCGAATTTCAGCCCTTTCACAGCAGAAACAGAATCAATCAACGAAACATCTACAATAAAATCTTGAAGATACAATGTTCCTGAATCAAGCGGAAGTGTTATAGGCGCTGCAATTCCTATCATGGCGGGGTTGTCCGGAACATGGAAAGAATGACTTCCTGAACATGCTGCAATCAGCAGCAGGAAGGGGATAAAATAGTTTATGTGTTTCATGAAATGATTAATTTTTACCAGGAAATAATGACTTCGTTTGTAGTTGCTTCCATCAATGCATAAGGTAGATTGGAAATCTTCAAAGGATGTTCATTGGGTTTTATGAATGGATCAAAATCGGAAATGGGTTCCAAATGAACATAGTTTTCGGTGAGCATTGGAATTGAAATTCCGTCTTTCTTTAATTGAGCCACTTGACCAACAATTCCGTGCAAATATAATTTCCAATAGCGTGTAGCCGATTTGTATCCACCTTGCAAAGCGGAAATTTTCAAGGTGTTTTTTTCGATTTGGAAATTTCTCGTGGACCAAGCTCCATGAGTATAATCGAATGTTTGACCATCGTCCTCGTAATGAACGAAAGTTGAATCTGGCCCTGGATAAATATGAACTTCCAAGGTTTCTGCTGGAGCACTTTTTAGCAGACTATCTTTCGACGCTTCCATCAACAAGACACTTCCCGCTTTTACATACAGTGGAAGTTTTTCTTTGTGAGCTTCAATGATTACTTCCTTATTACCTACTTGGATTTCATCGGTAAACAAATTGTACCAATCTCCTTCTGGAAAATAGGCTTTGTGAAGCGATTGCTTACTGGAAACTGGAATGACAAGGATTGAAGGACCAAACAAATATTGGTTTTGATACGTCTCCAAATAAATTTTCGGATCGTTGGTGTAGTTAATGGAAAGCGAACGAGAAACAGGCATTCCATTCTGAGTTGCCTCATAAAAAACGGAATACAAATAAGGCATCAATCGATAGCGAAGTTTGATGTAGTTCCTCGCAATGTCCTCGACTTCTTCGCCAAAAGCCCAAGGTTCAGCATCGCGGCTATTGATCATGGAATGCGCACGAAAGAATGGCGAAAATGCACCTAAAGCAATCCAACGTGCATACAAATCGGGCGAAGATTCACCCGCAAAACCTCCTACATCGTATCCAGCATAAGCAATTCCTGTTAGTCCCATGCTGTTTATGAGACGAACTCCAGCAAGCATGTGTTCATCGGAACTCACATTATCGCCTGTCCAAACTGCAGCATAACGTTGAATGCCAGAATATCCGGCACGCGTTAACACAAAAGGACGATTTCCATCAAGCAGTTTCTTGGCACCTTCGTTTGTGCTTCGTGCCATTTGCATTCCATACACATTGCGTGCTTTTTTGTGGGTTGCCCCTTCCCCATCGTAATTGAATTCAATTAAATCGGGAAGATGTTGACCCCAAGCAGCAGGTTCGTTCATATCGTTCCAAAACCCTTGAACTCCTGCATCCGAAATGGACTTCATTTTATCTCCCCACCAGATTCGCGCTTCCTCCATCGTGAAATCTGGAAATGCGCTCCAACCTGGCCAAACTTGTCCGTTGAATTCTTCTCCATCGGGATATTTCACAAATAGATCCTGCTCTTTTCCTTCATCATATGCAAGATATCCGGGTTGTTTTTTTATACCTGGATCCAATATCACCACCACATTAAATCCCATGTCGCGAAGTTCTTGTAACATCGCTTTAGGATTTGGAAAACGATCAGGATGCCAAGTAAAAACCTTGTATTCATCCATGTAATGAATATCGAGATAAATCACATCCGCAGGTATATCCTTTTCCCGGAAAGTACGTGCTACATTCAATACTTCCGATTGTGGATAGTAGCTATAACGACATTGTTGAAAACCTAAGCTCCATAAAGGAGGTAGCTCCATGCGCCCCGTAAGCCAGGTGTACTTTTCAATAATTCCTGCAACGGTTGGATGATGAATGAAATAGTAATTCATTTCACCATTTTCGGCTTGGAAATAAGAAAATCGATCGTTCGAACAACCAAAGTTGAACGTTGTTTTGTGGCTATTATCGAAAAAGATTCCATAGGGATTTTCATTAACGATCCCAATATAAAATGGCGTGCTCAAATACAATGGATCTGCATCGGTTGAGTAGGCGAAATTATCGGTATTCCAATTCACGAAGGTTTTTCCTCTTCGATCAAGATTCCCCGTTTTTTCTCCCAAACCAATAAAGCGTTCGTCTGCTTGTAGTTGTTTGTATGTGGTCACTTCGTTGCCAATCCAGCTGGTTCCAAAAGCGGAATCGTCAGCATTTAATAATTGACCATCAAGTGTATATGCAGAAATTCTGAAAGGAAATTTCTGAATGTTGATTTTCAGCAGTTCAGTAGTTAAAATACAGGAATCAGTATGATCAGAAAATTCATAAACAGAATCGAGCGGTTCGGAAATTACGGCATACGAAAAATCCTTATCCAATATAGCTTTATCAATTCGGAAGCGCACTACAGCATGATCGTAAACAATGATACGAACTTCGGCATTGCTCAATTGAAAATGTATTTCTTGCTTGGAAATTTCATGCGAAATGTAGTCGCCAAGCGCTTCATTGAACGAACCTGTATTTCGATTTATCTGTGCCATTTGAAATGAATAGGCTGAATTATTTTTTGGAAAAATGTTGTTTCATATGGTAATTCACCAACCCGAAAATAGGCTTCTTGATAATTGTCCCAACTTGTGTACCCATTTTTTCACCTACCCTACGAAGGTTTGCTTCGAAATGAAATGCGATGGACCCAATTGCATGAACTGGAACACGTTGGTAGTTTTTGTAACAAGCAATGTTGCTTAGGAAAAACTCTTCCATGCCTTTATCAACAAGTTCTTGAACCCAAGGCAATTCTTTGTTATTAGAAAGAACTTTCATGAAGGATGCTAAATAGACATTGGCATGTGGTTTCATGTAGACATTTTCAACAATCACATCACGACTCAGTTTGAAATCGTTAAGAAGTACGCTATGAATTTCGTCGGGCAAACTATTCGAGAGGAATTTTTTACAAAGTAATTTTCCATAGTACGAACCGCTTCCCTCATCTCCCAAAATATATCCCAAACCCAAACCACTATTGGCTTGTTTGAGGATATCGCCATCGAAATAACAGGAGTTAGAACCTGTACCTAAAATGCCTGTAATGGCTGGATTTTCGTCCCAGGTTGCAAATGCAGCACCTACTAAATCGTGGTCAACATAAATATTGGCATTCACAAAAACAGAACGTAATGCACGTTCAACAACAAGCTTCAGTTCTTTGCTCGAACATCCGGCACTGTATAAAAACAGCATGGTAACTTGAGGTGCAAATTCGCAAAGCTCTGTATTTTGACGAATCGCATTTGAGATTATCGCTTCGTTATGAAAATATGGATTGAATCCCATGGTGCTAAAACTCTGAGCTTCTTCGTTTTCTTTGAGAAGCATCCAGTCGCATTTGGTTGATCCGCTATCGGCAATTAATAACATGGTAAGTATATATTTTAAAGTAAATAATCGGTTGAAAGAAAGTTGGATTTTCGGCCCTGAAGTATTTCGGTAAACAAGGCTCTGTTTTCATTGTTATCGCGTGTTGCAACCATAGTTCGTATGGAAAAAACACGCAAGGCATCGTGAACACTTAGGGTTCCTTCGGCCGAATCTTTTCGTCCATTGAACGGAAAAACATCGGGGCCACGTTGGCATTTCGTATTGATATTGATACGGCAAACTTGGTTGATTAATGGATCGACTAAGGATGCAATTTGATCGGCATTATTACTGAAAATGCTTACCTGTTGCCCGTACTTGCTTTGAACGATATAGTCGACAGGCTCATCAATTGAATCAAACGCAATGATGGGAACCACCGGACCAAATTGTTCTTCTTCATAAATGCGCATTCCTTTCGCAACAGGGTACAAAACCGTTGGAAAATAGAAACTTAGATGGCTTTGTCCACCATGTGAATTTTGAATTTTCGCACCCAGTTTGATCGCATCATCTACTAAATCTTGCAAAAATTGAGGTTTACTCGGTTCGGGAAGAGGTGTTATAAAAGTATCTTTTTCCCAAGGCATTCCAAGTTTTAAATTATCTACTTTGGCACAGAATTGCTTGAGAAATTCATCAATTAGACTTCGATGTACAAAAATCATTTTGAGGGCTGTACACCGTTGACCATTAAATGCAAGCGCTCCATTAACACATTCGTTTACTGCAATTGTAAGGTCGGCATCCGGCAAAATAATTGCAGGATTTTTAGCATCGAGACCAAGCACAGAGCGCAATCGGTTGGAATGAGGATGTTGTTTTTTGAGAATGTTGGCAACACGACTAGATCCAATAAATGCGAGAACATCTATTTTTCCCGATTCCATTAATGTACCCGCAGTATGTTTTCCATCCCCATAAATTACATTAATTACACCTTTGGGAAAGCAATCGCGGAATGCTTGTAGTAATGGATGAATGAGGAGAATTCCGAATTTAGCAGGACGAAAAATCACGGTATTCCCCATGATTAATGCAGGAATGAGTGTTGCAAAAGTTTCGTTGAGAGGATAATTGTATGGCCCCATGCAAAGAACAACACCCAAAGGTCCGCGACGCACTTGGGCATAAATACCTTGATGATGTTCAATTTTGGCAGTATCACGATCGAGCGATTTTACAGCTGCGATAGTATCTTCAATATATTCGGCAGTTCGATCGAATTCTGCTTCGGAATCGTTCATGTTTTTTCCAATTTCAAACATGAGCCAACGAACAATTGTAGATCGATGGAATTTCATACGTTGAAGAAAGTTATCGATTGCTGAAATACGATCGGCCACTTTCATGGTTGGCCACTCACCTCTTCCTAGATTGTATGCTTCAAGAGCGGAATTTAAAACCGCTTGCATATCCTGAGCTTCCATTTCTGGATATGAACCCAAACGTATTTGTTTGAACTCTCCTTGAATGTTTTCGTAGATTGGGGAAAATACTTCGGTGACCGCTCCATTCCAAGGAACAAGCTCTCCATTACAGAGAAATTCCGCCTGATTCAGTTGTTCGGGTTGAATTTCAGGAGAAATCTGTTTAAAATTAGGGAACAGATGATCGTTTGTTTCAGATTGAAGCATGTATAGTTAAACGGATAGAATGGCTGCAATGCGCAACAACTCATTTTCAAAGTTGTTTACGTTTTTAGTGGCCAAATCAAAAGGCGTAAATTTAACGTGATTATTTACGATTCCTACCATCACTCCAGAATTACCTGCTAACAGGCTTTCAACAGCTACAACTCCCATCCTACTTGCCAAAACCCGATCGGCTACTGTGGGAGAGCCGCCACGTTGAACGTGTCCTAGAATGGTCACTTTGGTGTCGTAATGACTAAAACGTTCGTTCACTTCTTTGGCAATCTTGATTGATCGTCCAGGCTCACCACCTTCAGCGACAATAACAAGACTCGAGGATTTTTTTCCAACTGCACCTTTTTCAAGAGAGTCGATTAGTCCTTCAATATCCATAGGTTGTTCGGGAATCATTGTAGCTTCTGCACCTGCTGCAATGGAACTCCGAAGAGCAATTTGCCCAGAATGTCGCCCCATCACTTCAATGAAGAATAATCGATTATGAGAAGAAGCCGTGTCCCGAACTTTATCAATAGCTGAACATGCTGTATTCACAGCAGTATCGTAACCAATGGTGAAATCTGTACCATTCAAATCATTGTCGATGGTACCAGGTAAACCAACAATGGGAATTCCATATTCTTTCGAAAAAACTTCTGCCCCACGAAACGTACCATCACCACCAATGGCAACGATAGCGTCAACTTCGAATTGTTTGAGATTGTCGTAGGCTTTTTTTCGTCCTTCCGGAGTCATAAATTCCATACTTCTTGCGGTTTTCAAGATTGTACCACCACGTTGAATGATATTTGAAACAGATCGACTAGAAAGTACTTTGATTTCTCCAGTAATCATTCCATCGTATCCTCGATAAATTCCAACTGGAGTGATGTTATAGAAGATGCATGCACGCACAACCGCGCGGACTGCTGCATTCATTCCTGGGGCATCTCCTCCTGATGTAAAAACCCCTATTCGTTTAATGTTTGTCATAGAAATTGGCAATGTTCAAATATACGTGTTGATATGACACTTTGATTTATGAGTTTGAAAAATTATCAACACTTTATTTATACAAAACTAA
>JBIPLZ010000057.1:0-9283 GCA_044369395.1 Flavobacteriales bacterium
GGCAAGTATCCAATATCTTTATTACTCAAAGGAACAATGGGGCGGGCAAGATACACCTGACGGTATTCTCGTTTTTGTTCCAATGCACCACTTAATGCCAACAGGGTTTTTCCAGTTCCGGCAACACCTTGCAATGTCACTAACTTAATTTCAGGATTCATCAAAGCATGTAATGCAAAAATTTGTTCGGCATTGCGCGGACGAATTCCATAAGCTATGGTTTTTTCGACCCGCTCCATAAGTTTCGTGCTTGAATTGTAGGTTGCCAATACCGAATGTTTCCCGTTTTTTAAAATGTAATAATGATTGCAGATTGGATCAACTTTCAGGAAATCGGAGGGTGCGCAAGTACCATGGCTGTAAATCTGATCAATAACGGCAACACTTACTCCGTTAATAATCGATTTGCCTGTGTAAAGTTCATCTACGTTTTTAATTTTTCCGGTTTGGAAATCTTCGCTATGAAGGTTTAATGATTTAGCTTTTAGTCGAAGATTTATGTCCTTGGTTACCAGCACTACTTTTTGATCGGGATGTTCTTTACTCAATGCAAGCGCCGAATTTATGATACGATGGTCGGCTTTGTCTTCTCCCAAAATCTGAACGGCATCGATAATTCCTTTTCCATTCATCTCCACCTTAAACCGTCCTAATTTACCCCCAAGAGGACGCCAATCGGTTAAAATAAAATCACCCGATAAACGATCCATTTCACGAATAAACTCTCGCGCTTCAAAATTTTTGGTGTCGTTTCCCTTTTTAAAATTATCGAGTTCTTCAAGAACCGTAATAGGAATTGCAACATCATTATCATCAAAACTATAGATGGAATTGTGATTGTATAGAATGACTGATGTATCTAGAACATAAATCTTCTTGGATTTGATTTTTCGAGTTGCCATAATTTGCGTTTGTGCTAAACTAAACGTAATTCAAATTCCATAGTATGTAATTTAACCCCGACTTATAAACGATTTTCAACAATTCAAGTGTAATATTCATACAGACTTACGAATCAATTAACTCAACCCATTTTTATTTTAATAGACTGACATTTTATAGATAGAAGGAAAAGCAAGAGATCCTAAAATCCAACTAAGATTAAGTTGTTGAAATTAAGAAGATTAAGAATATTAATTCTGCTGACTTCCCTTGATATTTAATAAAAAGAAAATTTGTTTTAATATTTTCAAAATAAATTTGTTGAAAACCATTTGCACATTCGTGATGATTGATTACTTTTGCATCCCTTTTCTAAAGAAGAGGATAACAAATCTTTCTTAATTATGTACGCAATTGTAGATATCGCAGGTCAGCAATTTAAAGTGGAGAAAGACCAAGAGCTGTTTGTTCACCGTCTCGATAATAACGAAGGTGACTCTGTTAATTTCGACAACGTTTTGTTGATCGATAATAACGGTTCAGTGATGGTTGGAGCTCCCACCGTAAGCGGTGCAAGCGTGAGCGCCAAAGTGCTCACACACCTTAAAGGTGATAAGGTAATCGTTTTCAAAAAGAAACGTCGTAAAGGCTATCAGAAGTCTAACGGTCACCGTCAATCATTTACAAAAATTCAGATTTCAGGTATTAACGCCTAATCCAACAAGAAAACATGGCACATAAGAAAGGGGCGGGTAGCTCCAAAAACGGTCGCGAATCACATAGCAAACGTCTTGGTGTGAAAATTTTTGGTGGTCAATTGGCTATCGCAGGAAATATCATCATCCGTCAACGCGGAACCAAGCATCATCCAGGCCTTAATGTAGGTATTGGAAAAGATCACACACTGTTTGCTCTTGTAGACGGTACGGTAGAATTCAAGCGTCGCAGCGATGATAAATCGTTTGTGTCGATTGTTCCTTTCGTAGCAAATTAATTCTCAAAAAATTAATGGGCCTCTGTATGATAAATACAGAGGTTTTTTGCGTTGAGGTCAAATCAAATTTGATGTTAACAGCAGATTTTTGTTATTTGTCTGTGACTATCGTGTCAAGTTTCATGGTGTTTTATTTTTCCGAAGTTGATTTAATGAGTCAGCTGTCAAATCATTTTATTGTTCCCCTGATTCAAAGTTATCTTCTTCACCACACCCGTCTAATTATATTGATGTTTGATTGGAAAACAGAACTTAATTTAACGACAGAACCGCCAATTTCATTTAGATGAAGTTACCTGCTGACATCCTTTTTGCTAGTAATTCATTCATTTGTTTTTCTTGTTAGTTACTCCAATCATTACTCCAAAATTTCCGTCAGTTTGTTCCCATTTTTTTTCGGGTAAATACATCCTTGATACAGCTCCATCAAGATATAATGCATTTTTACATCCTAAGTTTTGGAAGTATTTAGCAAAATCGTAAAAAGTAATTTCTTTTTTAGACATAGCAAACACAACGTTGTTATTAGGAAGAATACCTACTCCATTTCTTATATTTAAAGAAGTTGACTTTTCAAATCCGTCGTGAATTTTTCCATTAATTAACAGCATCGGTCCTGATTGGGTGGCATTTTTTATATTCCCTTTATTTACAAATTCGCTAGTTTGACAAACAACAGGTACATTTTCTTCAGTGATATAAAAAACACCATTGGGCTTCCAGTTGAAGTTTCCTTTGCCGTTTGAATTATTAATTTTCTTGATTGTTTTTCCATCTTGAATAAACAAACCGACAGGACCGAATTGATCTGTAAACATTCCACCATTCATTGCGAATTTTAGAGTCAAGTTTTTACTCTCAACATAGTTTTTTAAATTTCGAATGCTATTCAGCGTTTCGCCATTGTCGTTTTTCCAATAGAGTTTTAAATCTTGTGTCTTAATATTAACCGAATAACTCAAAATTTGGTCGTCTTTTGAGTTTTGGTTTATCGTAGTAAATGCAAATAGCCCGGCAGTAAGCAGAAATAATATGCTCAATAATAATATTTTCCCTTTACGTCTAATTCTACTGTTTTTAAGCATGTATTGTCATAGACTATGTTTACAGCCAACGTTTCGCAGATTTAAGATGAGCGGTCTTCTAGTTTGTAGATATTTAATCGCCACCACAACTTGAACTACAGGAACTACAAGAACTACCGCTGTCTGAACTATCTCCAGAATTCCCATCAGTACTATTGTCACTTGAATCATCCCAGCTTCCTCCAGCACCACCACCTCCAGTTTCACCGCCTCCAAATTCTACATTTCCCCGTTCAGAGCTAGGTAACATAGAAAAAAGTGGCGCCGATTCAACAGAGTAATCAGAATAAACAGCGTCGTGTTGATTTTTCTTAGTCTTTTTTATCTTTTCTATCGTCTCTTCAAATTTAGTGGAATCCCATATTTCCTGTGGCGGAATAGTTCCAAATTCTGTTTTATATAGTTCAATGGTTTGATAATATTGGGATTGGAATGTTTCGGTCTGACTACCTACAGCTATTAACTCCGGATTGTGGTCAAAATCATATTGAATAATATCCTTGCAAAACTTTCTGTAACCCGAGCTGAATAAAAGATGTTCATGCCAGACCTGGTCAATGACTTTTGAGGGCGTCACACTAAAATCACTTATTACACCCAGGTAAACAAACTTTTTATATTCCCATATGGCTCTTAATGCAAATGATTTGTCCCAGTTGAGTTTTCGTGAAAGCTTATCCGCAAATGCTTTCGTAAAGGGATTTTGCCCTCCAAATTGAGCTGCAATGTGATCCCATAAATGCGTGGGAACCAGGTTATCAAAGTGATAGTTTGCAATATTTAACCAAAGTT
This sequence comes from Flavobacteriales bacterium, assembly GCA_044369395.1. Taxonomy (GTDB): domain Bacteria; phylum Bacteroidota; class Bacteroidia; order M30B66; family M30B66; genus CALQRR01. The sequence goes on from JBIPLZ010000057.1 coordinate 3,754, forward strand.
CTTTTTTATTCATATTCTTTTTTGTTTAATGGTTGATTCTTTTTTTCATTGTCGTTTTCTTTTAAAATTGAAGCAAATTTTTGAGCAGCAATAAAAGACATACTTTTTGTCAAATGAATATCAAAATTTTCTTTTATAACATCAGCCATTGATTCATCAAAAATCCTAAGAACAAGTCGAAGATCAGGTTGGAAATATCTAGCATTCAATCCAATTTCAAGATTTGCGTAATCATCATTTATTACCGAAATCAAAGCACGACAATTCTCAGCCCCTACATCTTGAAGAACATCAGGTTGACGTGCATTTCCTATATAAACATCAACATTTAAATTACGAAAGTATTCAATACTTGCCGATTCTTGATTGGATTCTATAACTACGATTCTTTGTCCTGTCTTCTGAAGCTCATCTGCAATAAAATAGCCAAGTCGTCCCAAGCCGCATAGTATAATATGGTTTTTGTAATTATACTTTTTTCTGCCCAACGACCTTTCTGCTCTTCTTTTAATTATTCTATCAATAAGAAGTGAGAAAATTAGCCAAATAAAAATGGAGGAGCTAAGAATAAGCACAATTCCAATTATCTTGCTAAGTTCGCTGGAATTCTGAAGATTTATATCTCCATAGCCAACTGTTGAAATAGTTACAACGACAAAATAAAAAGCATCAAGCCAGGGTAATTGCTCACTAAAATGAAAATACACAACCGAACTAAGGACGATCAATGAAAAAAACGTAATCAAAAACATTAAGATTGAGTTACTTGATTTTTTTTTCGACTTAATACGAATTGGCTTTGTTCCTCCTTTCTTATTTCGTTTAATTTGATTATCAAGAGCTTCAACAAAAAATGGCGCAGCTAACTTGGCTGGATTAAGTATTAATAATTTTGTGTTAGCTTTTTCTAGATGTGGTCTTATGTTTTCATTAAACAATGCGGTCGTAATGGGTATGTTTGAATACAAAGCCATCATAGCAATAACTATTTCAAGATTATCCTCGTCCTTATCAAACAAAACGTAAGTCATGGTAAATGACTTCATATCCATTTTGTGAAATACTTTTTCGGTTTCTTTTATAGTTGAGGTATCTGCACTTGGTAGATTAGAGAAAAGATTAGGCAAATGCGTCACGGAAAACCCCTTTTGAGCTACCAACAACTTTGTCCGATTGGCAAGGTGTCCGGATCCAAGAATTAATACAGTTCTAACGTCCATTTTTTGTTTGTCAGTTTAAATTTTGCTTAGTCGCTGTATAATGCTCGCCAACGTTTCGCAGATTTAAGATGAGCGGACTTTTCAAGTTTACATCAATTCTTTTAACTTTTTAGCAAGGGTTACTTTAACTTTTCTTTCCGGCCCTATTTTCTTTTCTATACCCCAGGTTTTGTGAATTAAATCGAACGACTGCTTATATTCTTCTACAATTTTATTGAACCAAATACTACTATTATAGCCTCCATCTAAATAAATTAGAGGAGTAAAGGAGTTAATAAATAAATATTCAATGTTATTAACCATTTCAAGATAAGCGTCGTCTTTTATATTCATTTTAAAATATAAAGTACCTGAAATAGTAGCAACACCATTATTAATAATACATCTAAAGTGATCCCATTTACATACATCTTTTAAAAACAAATTCATTCCATATTTAGTGCCGGCCCATGTTGGGTATCCAATAGAAAAACATTCTATAGAAACATCGCCTTCAATTAAAGGAACTCCTGCTTCTGGAAGTGACAATTCGTTGTATGGTATCTCTTTAAGCTTTGACAAAAAGTCATTTATTTTTTCTGCACTAGCATGATTGTAGTCACCTAAAGTATAAAAGTAATTTAATGGATTAGCAATTTCAATTTTAATATACCGAATCATAATTTTTTTTGTTTGTCAAATTTACTTTTTTCGCTCTTCTAAGGCTTTTCAGACCTCGTCCAATTCTTTTAAGTGGGTTTTGGTCCCTACTTTTGGTTGCCAATTTCACATAAAATATTTAAGAACTTTGAAAATTGTCCTTTGGTGGTTCTATTATCTGTCCTCTATGTTTACCTTACTTCTTACTAGTTTGAATACGTTTATTTAACTAGTACGAAAACCAAAAATAAACCGAAAAGACAAATATTGTAAAAATCCCTATTTCGATTTTACCTTAATTTTCATTCCAGGTTTCAATACAGTTCGGGATGAAAATCCATTCAGTTTCTGAATTTCAGATAAAGTCATTCCGTGGCTAACAGCTACTTTCCACAAAGAATCGCCCGGTTTTATTTTGTAAGTTTTAACGCCAGCAGCTCTTTTTTCTTTTACTTCCGTCTGTTGAGAAGTCTTTGCTGGAGCCGGTTTTACTTCGGCCGTTTGTTCTGAACTCTGACTTGTTGTTTCCGAGGGTTTGCTTTCGCCACTTGCACTAACGGTTGTTTGATTTACCTGAGATGAGTAGGGTGGACTTACTTTTAATCGTTGTCCGCGTTTCAGTTTAGCGCTTCGTAAATTGTTCCACTTTTTAATATCATTCACCGTTACCCCATATTTACGTGCAACGGCAGAAATACTCTCTCCCGATCGAACTACGTGTGTTTTGGAGGCAATAGGTAATGCTCGCTTTATATTTAACAAGCTATCCATTCTGCTTTCTCGGGAAGATTTATAGGAGTAAATGGTTTCCTCGTTATTCATGAAAGCGGCAATCTTACTTTTAGGAAGTGTTAAAATATGATGACCTTCCGTTTCTGGAATTACACCGAGTAAATAGGAAGGATTCAAAAATTCAACATCTTCAATGGGCATGTCTAAAACCGCCGAAATTTGATTAAATGTTAAACGACGGTGAATATGAAGTGTGTCAATTTGATTGAAAATGGCCTTGGGCATAATCGGATACAGATTATGTTCCTTTGAATAATTCATCACATATGTAGCAGCAATAAATGCCGGGACATAACCTGCTGTTTCTTTAGGTAAAAATGGGCGGAGATCCCAGTAGTTAGTTTTTCCTCCCGAGCGACGAATTGCTTTGTTTACATTTCCCGGACCGCTATTGTATGCAGCAAGAACCAATGACCAATCTTTGTATATGGAATAGAGGTATTTCATATACAAACAAGCAGCTTCTGTCGATTTTATTGGGTCGCAGCGCTCATCAATATAGCTGTTAACTTCGAGTTTAAATAATTTACCTGTTCCGTACATGAATTGCCATAATCCTTGGGCTCCTACTCGAGAACGCGCAGCAGGATTTAATGCAGACTCAATAATTGCGAGGTGCTTAAGTTCTAATGGCATTTTATATTTTGCCAAAGTCTCTTCAAAAAGTGGGAAGTACAATTCCGAAAGACCAATCATACGAGAAACTTGATTCCGCTTTCGAATCGAATACATGTCAATGTAAGCCTTTACTTCTTCATTATAAACAAGTTTGAAGGGTGAAGCAGCGTCCATTTTGGCTATTCGTTCAGCAAGAATCTGTGGAGAATAAATGGGAACAGAGTCGGACGTAAACCCAAAATTCTTAGGACGGCCTACTTCGCCTTGATTACGAGAAGACTCAAATAGATTCAAAAAGGCCAAACTATCAAGTTGTGCAACAATAGGATCGTCTGCCAAAAGGCGAATCGAGGTGTCTCGCGAAGAAACATAGGTTCTCTTTTGCGGAAAAGCGATGCTTACCAACAGCAAGAAAAGTCCAGAAAAAAGAGCTTTTAAACGCATGCGTAAATCAAAAACGAAATCATTAACAAATTAGTATATCAAATTCACCTAATTCTAAAAGGGCGAAAGCGTATATTCCAAACCTACTTGTTTTTTTACCACAAAAGCGAAGGGCTCACAGAAAATTCAACACAATTTTGTTCACAACAAGATTGTTTATTTTGATTCATTCATCAAACGTGATGAAAATGCCATCAATTGTGAATCTTGATTTGTATTTGCCATCAATTGAACACCGAATGGCAAACCATTGCTGTGCTTTCCGAGCGGTAATGATACTGCCGGAACTCCACATAAATTTGCTTGAACAGTATAAATATCTTCTAAATACATTTTAATTGGATCGGCACTTCGTTCTCCTAATTTGAAAGATGTACTTGGTGTGCTCGGCAATAAAATAAAATCGTTGTTCTCAAAAATGGATTGTGTGCGATCGCGAAGTATGCGACGAACTTTTTGTGCTTTCGAATAATATGCATCATAATACCCCGAACTTAATACAAACGTACCAAGCATAATTCGGCGTTTTACTTCAGCACCAAAACCTTCGGAACGCGATAATTTATAGGTGGATTCCAAATCGGTCGCATTTTTACTGCGATATCCATAGTGAATGCCATCGTAGCGCGATAAATTGGAAGATGCTTCGGCAGTTGTTAGAACGTAATATGCAGGAATTACATAATCGAGAAATGGGAAATCAACAGCGGTAACTGTATGACCATCAGCTTTTAATTGCTCAATGATTTCCATCAACCGAACACGAATTTCGGGATCTAACCCTTCGTTTTCGACGTAATCGCGAATGTATGCAATGCGGTATTTGCCATCGGCTTTTAATTCATTCGAAAAAGAAGCTGCTGGTTTTTGGTACATGGTTGAATCGAACTCATCCGGGCCAGCAATCACTTCCATGATTATTGCGCAATCTTCCACATTGTTTGTCATTGGACCTACTTGGTCGAAAGATGATGCATATGCAATGCATCCCCAGCGGGAAACCAAACCATAAGTAGGTTTGTACCCAACAATTCCACAAAAAGAAGCGGGTTGACGAATTGAACCGCCCGTATCGGAACCCAATGTGGCAAGACATAAACCAGCGGCAACAGCAGCAGCAGAGCCGCCAGAAGAGCCGCCCGGAACGCGAGAAGAATCAAGAGGATGTTTTACCGGACCAAACGCCGAATTCTCATTGGAGCTGCCCATGGCAAATTCATCGCAATTCAATCGGCCAATAATAACTGCATCTTCATCAATAAGTCTCTGAACTACAGTTGCCGAATAAAGCGACTCGAATCCCTCAAGTATTTTACTGGAGGCAGAAACCTGATGCCCTTTGTAGCACAAATTGTCTTTTAAACCTATAACCATTCCGGCCAATTTGCCCACATTCCCATCTTTCCATTTTTGATCAATAGCGATGGATTGCTTCAATGCATCCTCCTCAAACACCTCTAAAAAAGCGTTTAAATCAGATTTTTCTTGAATGGTTTTTAAGTAATGGCGCGTTACAGCCTCCATGGTCGTTGTTCCGTCGGCAATTGCAGAGCGGGTTTCGGCCAGCGATAAATACATAGGCTAAATGGAAATTTGCAATCAGTTCTTATTATCAGGCAATTGTTCCTCACTTTTGCCTTGTTTCGCATCTTTAAATTCGCGAATGCCTTGTCCCAGACCTTTCATTAATTCAGGTATTTTCTTACCTCCGAATAATAGAACGATAACTGCAAGAATGATTAGAATCTCTGTAAAACCAACTTTGCCCATGTCAACAATATTTAAATAACTTAGACACAAAAGTAAGCTTTTATAAT
>JBIPLZ010000079.1:0-8379 GCA_044369395.1 Flavobacteriales bacterium
GCGGATGAGTTCTCGAAAAGGATACAATTCCAATGAATCGAGTCGTGTTCTTGTATGATTGATTGTTGGTAAGGCTTTGTGAGAATCAACATCCGTATCGCCATGTCCCGGAAAATGCTTTGCATTCGATAAAACTCCAGCGTCTTGCATACCCTGCATATAAGCAATTCCTTTTCGAGCAACATTGTACTTGTTTTCACCGAACGAACGCATATTGATAACCGGATTAGATGCATTATTATTTACATCAACCACCGGTGCAAAATTTACTTGAATGCCCATTCTCGTGCATTGACGAGCAATTTCTTTTCCCATTTTGTAAATAAGCGTATCGTTTTGAATGGCTCCTAAGGTCATTTGTTTGGGAAATGCTTGCGTTGAATCCAATCGCATGGCAAGCCCCCATTCGCCATCAATCGAAATCATTAATGGAACATTCGATAATTGCTGGTAGTAATTACACAATTTAGCTTGTCGAGCAGGACCACCTTGCATAAAAATCAAACCGCCTACTTGACTTCCTTTAATTAATGTTGCAATTTCATCTTCATGCGTTTTAGGTTTATTTGAATACGCAGCAACCATGAAAAGTTGTCCAATTCGTTGTTCAGGTGAAAGTTGTTTCATTACACTATCTACCCAAGCTTTATTCTTTCCTTCGAATGGAGGAGGAACTATCTCGACGCTTTTTTGTTCCTTATATAACGCAGACCAAACAGCTGCAATGAAAAGCAAGGAGATAAGAACAACGAATAACAAACGTTTCATATGGTGAAAATCTAAAATCAAAACGTAAAAATAGTCCCTCAGGTATTGGCTAGGGAATTTGTTTGTTTTATCTATTAACAAACGTGCGTGAACACTTTTATCTGAAAATAATCGAATGGAATCTGAATCAACTCATATATCGATGTTCAATTTTTATACCTTTAATCAATGAAATTATGCAATTTTCAACTCTTCCTTTTTATTCTTTTCTTCTGTGTAAGCATTTCGCTTACAGCACAAAAAGACATTCAATGGGGTTCCGAAATTTTTAAGCCATCTAGTTCAACATCATTTAAAGTTATTGGCAATTGGCCCGAAGGTGTTTTGATGCAAGCTCGAACACGAAGCAAATTGTTTTCGTCTGGAAAAACATTCATTCAGCGATTCGATAATTTTACCCTGTTACCTCAATTCAACAAGGAAATTAAACTTGAAACAACGAAAGGAAATAAAACACTCGAATACGCTGTATTAGAGCGAGTAGGGGATTACCCCGTTTTATTTGCCTCCTATTTTAATAGTGATAAAGACAAGATTGAATTATATGGTCGTAAATATAATTTGGAGGGAGAAGCCATTGGCAAAGAATCCAAGATAGCGGATTTTCCAGCAACACGAAAAAGTCAATTGGATGCATTAAAATTTGTGCAATCGAGCGATAGTAGTTCCATGCTTGCTTTTTATTCTGAAAAGTTCGATAAGTATGCAAACGAAAAAATGGAATTCCAATTGTTTAATCAAAACCTTGACATTATATGGAACAGAAGCATTGAATTTCCTTATACCAATCGAAATTTTGAAATTCATAGAACACTTGTTGATCCTCAAGGACGAGTATATATTTTGGTGAAAGTGCGCTTCGAAAAAGAGGATGTGGATCGTAAAGCAGGTCCTCGTTATCGATACAGTTTGGTAACTTTTGCAAGCGATTCAACCCTTGTTGAAGATTATGAGATCAATCTGGGTAGCAACTACATTTCCGATATTGATATGTTGTTTGATGAAAATAATAGGGTAGTGTGCAGTGGTTTTTATTCTGAACGTGGAATTGGACAAGCAGCTGGAACGTTTTATTTGGAAATTGATCGCAATAAGAAGGAGGTCCTGAATAAAACGATTTCGGTATTCGATAAAAGTTTTGCTGCTAGTTTTATGGAAAGTGCTAGAGTGAAAGGAAAACTGGAGTTATCTGATTTTAAACTCGATCATTTTGTGCGTTTTCGAGATGGTTCTCTTGGATTGATAGCGGAACAATACCTGGTTGATCAAGTTTGCTTTCAGGACTTTAGAACCGGCATGTACAATTGCAATTACTTTTATTATTACAACAATATCATCGTTGTTAAATTAGACAGTTTAGGCAATATGATTTGGACTGCCGATATACCTAAATACCAAGAAAGCTCGAACGATGGCGGGTTTTATTCATCCTATGCATTTGCTTTTGATGGGGATAACCTTCATTTTATCTTTAACGATAATCCCAAAAACCTCATTGAAAAAAATCAGAACAACGCCCGTGTCATGAATAATGTTCGTCGATCGGTTCCTGTATATGCCCGAATTAGTGGAGATGGACAATTTAGTCGCCGACAAGTTTCAAATGAAAAACGTCAGCGATTGTTCTTTGTTCCCAATTATTCCTCACAAATTAGTGAGAAATCTATTTGGTTAGTTGGAATGACAATTAATAAATATAAAGCAGGAGTTTTGCTGTTAGATTGATCATTTATTTAAAATGGATCATCTTTCAAAACAAATATAAAACCGCCAGCTTGATCTGTTTCACAATCAATAATACCCCATCGTAAAAAATTCGCTAGCGTTCGAGCAGCGGTAAATCGGGGAAGCTTGCTAATTTTTGATGCCTGATTTAAACTGAGCCATTTTTTATCTTGTAAAGCTATGAGCACACGTTGTTCTTTCTCCGAAAAATGAGCCGGTGGTTCTTTCCGAGTTTTATCCATTTTCCATAATTCAATATGAACGGGAGAAGCCAAGCGATTCGAAGCACCATAACGCAACCAGGCTTTGCTGTTTCCGGGTTCTGTTTCTGCTTTAACAGGTTTTTCTTGCGATGGAGCAATCGTTGCTTCCAATATTAATTTACCATCGACGTCCCAACGACGGGTTTTTAATTCTACTGGAGGAATGCAATACATCGTTGCTGCGGCCTCTAACATATAAATCTCCTCATCGATTCGAATGCCGGCTAAAACACCGTTGTCTTTTACACCAATCAATAATGTTCCTCCATCGGCATTTGCAAAAGCGGAAATGGTCGCAGCAATGCGTCTTGCGGAGTTTAATTCAAATTTAAACTCAAGTGTTTGACTCTCTCCTTGAGCGATGAGCTCTTTCAATGGAAGCATGAAGCGAATATACAGAAGCACTATGAACATTCTTGTTAATAGTGCTGTGAGCAATTCAGTTTTTTTTTAGCGTTTTCGTATACTTGGTCTATTAAATTTGTAATATGCTTCAACGCCTTTCTATTCAAAATTATGCGCTAATTCAGGAACTGAGTATTGACTTACGTTCCGGGTTAACAATCATAACTGGAGAAACAGGCGCTGGTAAGTCCATTCTTTTAGGTGCATTGGGATTATTATTAGGTGATAGAGCCGATCCATCTGTGTTACGCGATGCAAGTAAAAAGTGCATCGTAGAAGCGCAGCTTCATATTGAAAAGTATAAACTGAACGACTTTTTCAAAAGTCATGATTTGGATATGGAGCCCATTTGTATTCTCCGTCGTGAAATCAATCCTGCCGGAAAATCGCGTGCATTTATAAACGACACTCCCGTAAATCTTATTCAACTCAAAGAAATTGGTGCTCGGTTGATCGATATTCATTCGCAGCACGATACCTTGTTGTTGAACAGTTCAGTGTTTCAGCTTCAATTGCTCGATGGACCAGCTTCTAACGCCTCTTTGCTTCAAATCTACAGGGACTTGTTTGCATTGTGGAAAAAGAAGAAAAAGGAATTGGAGGATCTTCGGTCGGAAGAAATAAAACTTCGATCGGAACTCGATTTTCTTCAATTTCAATTCGATGAACTAGAACAAGCGGCTATTCTTCCAAACGAATTTGGTGAACTCGAAGCTGAATTCTCGATATTGAGTCATGCGGAAGAGATAAAAATCCAATTAACTCAAGCACTTCACCTATTGGATGGAGAAAATCATAGTGTCAATGCTGGATTGAAGCAAGCGTTACAATCTTTTCAACAAGCTGCTCGCTATTCAAACAACTTAAGTTCTATTCAAGAACGCATTCAATCGATCCACATTGAACTTCGCGATGTGATTGTTGAGACAGAACATCTCGCAGAAAAGCTCGACGCAGATCCCAAACGTCTTGAAATCATTCGTACTCGACTCGATTTGCTCAATCATTTATTGAATAAACATCGTGTTTCTTCGAGCGATGAATTGGTTGAATTGAAATACCAATTTGAAGAACGTATTAATCAGGCAACTTCCGTTGGACAAGACTTAGAGCGTTTGGATAAAGAATTGGATGTAATTTATCAAGAACTACTTCAAAAGGCAGAATCAATATCTAGTTCAAGAAAGGCGGTTATTCCTAAATTGATCAAAGAGAGCACCCGTTTGTTAGATCGATTGGGGATGCCCAAAACCACATTGAGTATTGATTTGAATAGGAGGGAGCAACCCGATTATAATGGCTTAGATAAAGTAACTGTTTTATTTTCTGCAAATGCGGGTTCTTCTCCACAAGAACTGAGTAAGGTTGCCAGTGGCGGAGAGTTATCGCGTTTGATGTTAAGTTTGAAAAAGATACTTGCAGGCTCAGTTTCTTTGCCTACGATTATTTTTGATGAAATTGATACAGGCGTATCGGGAGCGGTTGCAGATAGTATGGGAGATATTTTAAAAGAAATGGGCGAGGAGATGCAAGTGTTAGCCATTACGCATTTGCCTCAGATTGCCAGCAAAGGCAATGATCATTTAAAGGTGATTAAATTTACTCATGGAAAAGAAACGAGTTCTCAACTTATTCGCCTACAAGAAAAGGAGCGGATTGATGAAATTGCTGGTATGTTAAGTGGAAAAGAGCTTTCCGAAGCAGCATTAAGCAATGCACGTTCATTGCTTGGCTTGAGCAGTTGAACATTTCTTTTACATTTACATTTTCAAACTCGAATCAATTAACAATAAAATAACCGAAAACACATTAATATAAACAAGCATGAATCAGATATTAAAAGGAAAACGCGGAATTATTTTTGGGGCATTGGATGAGCAAAGTATTGCATGGAAAGTAGCCGAATGTGCCCATGCAGAAGGAGCTTCCATTGTTTTAACAAACGCACCTATTGCCATGCGTATGGGTGAAATAAACAAACTAGCTGAAAAGTGCAATGCTCAAATTATTCCTGCAGATGCCACTTCTGATGAAGATTTGAATAATCTTTTCACCAAGTCACAAGAAATATTGGGCGGTAAAATCGATTTCGTTTTACACTCTATTGGTATGTCACCCAACGTGCGCAAAGCAAGACCTTATACCGATTTAAACTACGATTTTTTCCATAAAACATTGGATGTTTCAGCCATGTCGCTACACCGTGTTTTACAAGCGGCACATAAACAAGATGCCTTAAACGATTGGGGTTCTGTAGTAGCTCTTACATACATTGCAGCTCAAAGAACATTCCCCGATTACAGCGATATGGCAGAAGCTAAAGCCATGTTGGAATCGATTGCACGCAGTTTTGGATACCATTATGGAAAAGCAAAACATGTTCGTGTAAACACCATTTCTCAATCGCCTACTTGGACAACTGCAGGAAGTGGAGTACCTGGATTTAAAGAATTTTACAACTATGCTGATTCGATGGCTCCATTGGGCAATGCATCAGCGCTCGATTGTGCAAACTACTGCATTAGCATGTTCTCTGATTATACGCGTATGGTGACTATGCAGAATCTTTTCCATGATGGAGGTTTCTCTAACATGGGAATCAATGCAGCCATGGTTGCTCCAAAAGAATCGTAATGAAAAATCCAATGATTAATTGTCGCATTCAATTTTTCGGATATTTTTTCGGAATTGGTATGCTTTTGTCTACTATTGCGAAAGGACAGAATGTAGATGCAACAGTTAATCAGCGAGTTTTACCTGTTACCATTCGATTTGATGGCGGTTTAGGTTTTCTTTTGAAACCCAATGCGATGAAAATGAACTTCAATAGCATTGGAGATGCGAACATCGGAGCATTTTTTCATATTGCAAAAGGTGTAAATGTGGGACTTAATTTCAGGTACACCGGATTTCAGGTAGAACGAAATTCATCAAACTTTAACGATATTGATACCATTAATGGGTCGTCAGGAAGTGTGGTTGTAAGTGTTCCAATACGAACCTCGCACAATATGTTTACCCCTGGATTTACTATTGGATACGATACGTGGATAAGTGATTATTCTTTATTCAATTTCAATATTTGTACAGGTTATTCTTTGGTTCGGTATGCAAATATTAGGAGTATTGATAAAGATTACAATAAACCATATGATCCGTTTCCTGATTCTAAACGATACAATTATAACGCTTTGCTCATTGAGCCGGCTGTAAATTTCATGTATTACTTCGATGATCATTCTGCGATGACCATCAAACTTTCATACTCTAGACTTTTTGCAGGATTTAATCCCGTAGATGTGGCATTAGATCAAGGTGCTATTTCGTATGAATCGAAAGATTTACCGGGGCAGATTCAATTCTTATCGTTTGGACTTGGCTTTGTGTATTCCTTCAAACGTGTAGAATAAAAATTCACATTGTGCTTAAAATAAAAATCCCCGTTAGTAAACTAGCGGGGATTTTTATTTTAGAGAAAAACTTATTCAGCTTCGGATGAATCTTCAGACTTCTTCTTTTTCTTGGCTTTAGTAATCTTCACTTGAATTTCTTTCAAGTCAGTATCGTAAGTCAAGTTTATAGAATCACCTTCGGTTAAACTCGAACTGATAATATGTTCGGCCAATGGATCTTCCACATATTTCTGAATAGCGCGCTTTAATGGACGTGCACCAAATTGAGAATCGTATCCTTTTTCAACAATAAAATCGCGAGCAGATTCTTCCAATTTAATCTTGTAGCCCATGTTTTCAATACGACGATAAAGATGCGCCAATTCAATATCAATGATTTGGTTGATGTTCTCTTTGCTTAAAGAGTTGAACATGATAACATCGTCTACACGATTTAGAAATTCTGGTGCAAAGGCTTTTTTCAAAGCTGCTTCTACCACACCACGATCATGATCAGAAGCAGAAGTCGTTTTAGCGTTTGTAGCAAAACCAACACCCTGTCCAAAATCTTTCAACTGGCGTGAACCAATATTGGAAGTCATAATGATAATTGAATTTTTGAAATCAATTTTACGACCTGCACTGTCAGTCAATTGACCATCATCCAAAACTTGCAGCAATAAGTTGAATACATCTGGATGTGCTTTTTCAATTTCATCCAACAATACAACTGAATATGGCTTGCGACGAACTTTCTCTGTTAACTGTCCACCTTCTTCATAACCCACATATCCTGGAGGTGCACCAATTAAACGGGACACGGCAAATTTCTCCATGTATTCACTCATATCAATGCGTATAAGTGAGTCATCGCTATCGAATAAATATTTGGATAGGATTTTAGCCAATTGTGTTTTTCCAACACCCGTAGGACCAAGGAAAATGAATGATCCAATTGGACGATTCGGATCTTTCAATCCAGCACGATTTCGTTGAATGGCTTTAACTACTTTCTTGATAGCTTCATCTTGTCCAATGACTTTGCCTTGAATCTCATCGTACATTTTAACCAAACGAGAACCTTCATTTTGAGCAATACGTTGCGTTGGAACACCCGTCATCATGGCAACTACTTCAGCAACATTATCTTCAGTAACTGTTTGACGATTATTACGGGTTTCTTCTTCCCAAGCTTTTTTAGCCGCTTCAAGTTGTTCAATCAGCGTCTTTTCTTTATCGCGTAAACGAGCGGCTTCTTCGTATTTCTGACTTTTTACAACTTGAATTTTCTCTGCTTTGATTTCTTCAATTTTACCTTCAATATCGAGAATATTTTGAGGGACATGAATATTGGTAATGTGAACACGAGAACCTGCTTCGTCTAAAGCATCAATGGCTTTATCTGGGAGATGGCGATCGCTCATATAACGCTGCGTTAAAACCACACAAGCTTTTAGCGCTTCTGGCGTATACGTTACATTGTGGTGATCTTCATATTTACCTTTAATATTATTCAGAATTTGAATTGTTTCTTCTTCTGAAGTTGGATCAACGATTACCTTTTGAAAACGACGTTCTAAAGCGCCATCCTTTTCAATGTACTGACGATATTCATCTAATGTAGTAGCACCGATACATTGAATTTCACCACGAGCAAGAGCTGGCTTAAACATATTGGATGCATCAAGCGAACCACTTGCTCCCCCAGCACCAACGATGGTGTGAATTTCATCAATGAATAAGATAACATCCGGAGATTTCTCTAATTCATTCAATACCGCTTTCATACGTTCTTCAAATTGTCCACGGTATTTTGTACCTGCAAC
>JBIPLZ010000058.1:0-9221 GCA_044369395.1 Flavobacteriales bacterium
AAAGTTAATCAGTTCTTGTTGTTGCATTTTTCAGAAGCTTAAAAATGATCGCGAATTCTATTTAAAATTTCTGGACTAACCTCAATTCTTCACAAAAACTACCGGCTTCTCTGTCGAATTAAATATTCGAATTAAATACATTCCATTGGACAGGTTATCTAAGTTGAAAGTCCAAGAATTATTTTCCCAAATAGCTTGACTGTTTATTGGAATACCCCAATAGTTTAAAATGAACGGAATGTCATTTTTCGAAATCCCTTTTATTGAGATGGAGTGATTTGCGGGGTTAGGGAAACAAATTAATCTGCTTGTTTTTACCGGTGTTATTGACAAAGGCAAATTGCAATCGTCCATATTGGTTTCAAATGCCGATTCTCCATTTAACTTGAGACAGATAAACGTATGAGAACATTCCAACATGGGTGGAATGGATTCTAGAAATCCTGCATTATGACCAATGCCTTCAATGATCCACGATGCGCCTTGGTTAAAATAAATTCGCTTCCTCCAAGCATCTAACACCCAAACACTATCAATCGAACTTACGATGAGATTATCCATAAAGTTGATCTTACTCAAAGGCAGCGAATCGCCTTCTTGCAAATCGAAATTGTATAGCAATTGTTCCGAATTTTCATTTAACGTTCGGTGATAAATACTCAAACTGTCTTGACGAAGAAATCCTTCAAAGAATTCGAACGAAAATTCACCTTTACAGCCCGGTGGTATAGGCGGAGAAGCGAAATATGTGTAGGAAGAACTCCCGATACGCATCAATTTTTTCCAGGTAAAACCATCACTCATTAGAGTATCTCCGGAAATAAAATAGGCCGCTGCATCGTTTCGAACACAAGGATATGGCGCCGAACACATGCTGTTCACTCGCCAAACGGGAGTATGAGCAAAGTAATCGATAGGTTGAGAAAAACCGGAAAGTGAAAGAAAAATAACGGCAATGAAAACACTATTTTTCATAGGAAAAGAATATCAAGGCTGTTAAAAAAAATTGAATTTGCATAAAAATTCAACTGTATAAACTCTCAAACGACAATCAAACAAATATATCGATTTATTAAATGAGGTGTAATCAAACGTTCAACTGATTTCTTCCACAATTATTTAAAGAATAAATAATTTGAATGGCAATCATAATCATCAATTTGTAAACTATATTCGCAGCAAACATCAAGTCCTTCATGCGCCGTATAGTCCTGTTTTACATAAGCATTTCTGCTGCAGCTATAATTGCTATTTGGACAATTATTAGGCAAGGGAAGTTCCTTGAAATTGGACGATCGATTGTTAATCCTCCATTGATTGAAGCAAAGGACATTCTATCCAATGGAATCGATGGTTTTTTATTGAATCTTCATCACCCACTGGCGATTCTCATTCTACAAATACTATCAATCATTGTTGCAGCTCGTTTATTTGGATTGCTATTTACTCGTATTGGCCAGCCAACGGTTATTGGTGAAATTACTGCCGGAATTGTTCTTGGACCATCTTTGCTTGGCATGTACTATCCAGAATATTCGCAATTTATTTTCCCGGTCGAATCTCTTGGTAATTTACAATTTTTAAGTCAAGTTGGATTAATCCTTTTCATGTTTGTAATTGGCATGGAGCTCGATCTCAAAGTATTAAAGAACAAAGCATACGAAGCGGTAGTAATCTCTCATGCCAGTATAGTTATTCCTTATGCTCTTGGGATGTATTTGGCCTATTATCTATACAGCGATTTTGCTCCAGAAAATGTTTCGTTTTTGTCGTTCAGTTTGTTCATGGGAATTGCCATGAGTATAACTGCATTCCCTGTTCTAGCAAGGATTATTCAAGAACGAGGTTTAACTAGAACACGTTTAGGCACGATTGCCATCACGAGTGCCGCTGCCGATGATATTACAGCCTGGTGTCTTTTGGCTGCAGTTATTGCCATTGTTAAAGCAGGTTCTTTGATGAGCACGTTATTTACCATTGGCTTTTCTGCTGTATACGTTTTAGGGATGGTTTTTCTGATTGGTCCTTTCCTTAAACGATTGGGAGATATTTATTCGAACCGTGAAACCATATCCAAAGGAATTGTAGCCTTGGTGTTTGTCATTTTATTGGCATCTGCCTACACAACCGAAATCATTGGAATCCATGCCTTGTTTGGTGCCTTTCTAGCAGGTGTGATTATGCCACCAACGCTGAATTTCCGCAAAATCCTCATTGAGAAAATCGAAGACGTTTCAGTGGTGCTCCTACTCCCACTTTTCTTTGTATTTACAGGATTAAGAACTCAGATTGGATTACTTAACGAAAGTCACTTATGGTCTACATGTGCCATCGTTATTAGTATTGCCGTTACAGGTAAATTCTTTGGTTCGGCAATCGCTGCTAAAATCATTGGACAAAGCTGGAAAGATAGTCTCTCTATTGGAGCATTAATGAATACCCGCGGATTGATGGAACTTATCGTTCTAAACATCGGTTATGATTTGGGAATATTGACTCCAACCATTTTTACGATGATGGTGATTATGGCATTGGTAACAACCTTTATGACAGGTCCCGCTTTATCCTTCATTAACTGGATTTTCAAAGAAAAGGAAATTGAAGTAGAAAGTACTATTTCCCAAACCGAATCTATTGTTGATACTATATTAATTTCATTTGGATTGGCCAGCAGTGGTAGAAAATTACTACGATTGGCATCGCACATGAATGGCGTTAATCCAAGCAAAGTCCAGTATTCGGCAATTCACGTTACACCCAGTGCCGATGTAAGTTTATTGAATGTGAGTGAGTTTGAGAAGCAAAGTTTTAGACCAATTCGCACCGAAGCCGAACGCTTGCAGGTAGACATTCGTTCGCACTATAAACTAAGTAATGATTTGTACAAAGAAGTAAGCGGACTCGTTGAAAAAGAATCGGTTAAATTGCTTTTACTCGGAGCTGGTAAATCGCTTTATACCGGAACCTTGCTTGGAAATATTGTAGGTGTGGCCAAAACATTATCTCCCGAAAATTTATTGGGAACCATAACCGGAACCAATCCTTTATTCCGAACCGATTACCTCATTGATGATCGCGCACGACATTTCATGGAAGACTCGCAATGCGATGTGGGTGTTTTACTCGACCGAGATTTTAGTGATTCAAGTACACTTTTTATTCCATTATTCGATGATGACGATGCTTTTTTGTTTGATTATGCTCGTATGTTCATCCTCAATTCAAAATCTGAAATTAGTTTCATGGACGCTTCTGGAAGAATGGAGCAGGATTCTTTAATTCGTGAGAAGTTTAGTCGACTTCAATCGCAATTCCCCAATAGTGTTTCGATTCATCAAGTTAAAACAATCGAAAAAGACTTCTTATTGCTTCAAGATTTAATGCTAATCAATTACCCAAGTTGGAAAGGTTTAATTGAGAGTAAAAGTCTTTGGCTAGAACATATTCCAAGTGTTCTTATTTTAAAGTCGAACCCGCATTAATTAATTTATTGGAATTAATTTTCTTCAGTTGAATAAGGAAGATTAATCCAACGAGGAACAACACTCCAAGCAATAAGATAGACGATCGCATCGAACCTGTTAATGTTTCGAGCAATCCGAACAGGAAAGTTCCTAAGACAACGGCCATTTTCTCGGCAACATCGTAGAAGCTGAAATAGGCAGTATGTTCGTTGGTTTTGGGAAGTAACTTGGAATATGTAGAACGCGCCAAGGCTTGAATTCCACCCATCACCAAACCAACAAAGCAAGCCAACAGCATAAATCCCTTCGAATCGGAGACAAAATAGGCACCTATACATATTCCAATCCATACCACAACCGAAATCATCATAGCGTTTATGTTCCCAATTCGATGGGATAGTCTTGCAAAACCGATTGATCCAACAACACCCACCAATTGAATGATTAAAATGGTTGGGATTAAGACTTCATCCTTCAGACCCAACTCTTTTTTACCAAAGTTTGCAGCCATGTACATGACAGTGAGCACCGCCATCATAATAAAAAAGAAAGCAGCAAGAAAAACGAGAAGAGATTTGTGTTTTCTGAATTCTTTCCAAACAAGAATAAGTTCTCGATATCCATTTAAAATGGGATTTTGATTCGAAGCTTTCCCTTTTATTTTTCTAGGTAAATAGGCAAATGTATATTGAGCAAATGCTATCCACCAAACTCCAACCGTAATAAAGCTGATTCTTGCTGCCATTCCTTTGGGAGGAATACCAAAAAACTGAGGCTTAAGTAACATGGCTAAATTGATTAATAACAAAACCACTCCGCCAATGTATCCAAGAGCATATCCTCTTGCCGAAATATGATCTTCCATTCCTTCAGGAGCAATTTCGGGTAGCCATGCATTGTAAAAAACCAAACCCCCACTGTACCCAATTCCAGCTAACATAAACGCAATGATTCCCCATTCGATATTGGAGCTGGTAAAGAAATATAGAGCTATGCATGAGATTCCCCCTAACCAAGTAAACAACTGCATAAACAGCTTACGACGGCCCGTATAATCTGCAATGGATGCTAATAACGGTGATAAAAAAGCAACAATTAAAAATGAAGCCGAAACTGTCCAAGCATACAAAGTAGTATTCAATACTTCCCATCCAAAAAAATGAACCATTCCATGAGCATCACCTTGAGCAACTGCAGCATAATATGCAGGTAAAATGGCGGATGTAATACTCAATTGATACACCGAATTGGCCCAATCAAAAACTGTCCATGCTCTAATAACCTGAATATTACCTCGTAAATTCATGTAAAACGGATGATTTTTTTAATGAAAAAAATATGGCGAATGTAATTCTGAATTACTTATTTTCACCAAATTAAATTTATCCAAAAACTACATGAAATCTCCTGAACTAACTTCTACTATTCTTGTCCCAATCGACTTTTCTCTAATTACTCCACCTGCTATTGCCCATGCGCAATTATATGCTGGAATTTTCGAAAAGCACATTACACTGGTTCATTTAATTGACAAAGGTTGGGGTGATAAAGAACAGGATATTCTTTTAGAAGAAGAAGAAGCATTGTCAAAACTTCAAAATTTAGCCGACGATATTTATGCATCTTCAGGCATTACTGCAAAAGTGATGGTTCGTCGTGGCGATTTTCATGAAGGCATTGGAGAATTAGCAGAAGAACTAAATGCAACATTGGTTGTAATGGGCACTAAGGGAGTTCATGGAATTCAACGTTGGACAGGAAGTCACGCCATCAGAGTTATCAAAAACACCAAAGACACACCTTACATTGTAGTTCAAGATTTTCCAAAACGCAACGAAGTAAAAACCGTTGTACTTCCATTCTCTTTCACGGTCGAAAGTCGTCAGAAATTGGCATGGGCAATCCACCTTTCAAAGTTATTTTCATGTCATTTCTTGGTTATTGCAGAGAATCAAACCGACGAGTTTATTCAAAATAAAATCCATAATAACATGTCCTTTGCGAAAAAATACTTGAGCCAAAACGAATGTAGTTTTTCCATAGAAACAGCAAGTGGATTAACTGCATTTCACAAAGAAATCATGATTTATTCGAAGGCCAAAGAAGCTGATTTGATTCTAATTATGACCGATGAAGAGCGTGAATTGGCTGAGTTTTTCACTGGAACACACGAACAAGAAATTATTGCTAACGAAATGAAATTGCCTGTTATGGTAATGAATCCCGTTGACAATATGTTGATTTTGGGGGCTGCGATGTTCCAATAAATTGAATTATTGAAATACGATTTTGGTGGGATTTCTTGAGTTTTTTTTCGTTTTTGGTTAAAAAGCACAGCTTCTCTATACTGCAACTTCATCAAATAAGGGCAGATGCTAATTTCTTGCTCAAAAAAACTATATTTGCACCTTATTCATATCTATGAACTTTGTCTTGAGGCGGGTTCTTTAACCACATTCAAAGCAAAGCATGGCAAAATCATCTGAAACCTTCAACAAAAAAGAGAACGAGAAAAAGCGCTTAAAGAAAAAGAAGGACAAAGAGCAAAAGAAGGAAGATAGAAAATCGACTGTTGGGAAGGCTAAAAGCTTTGATGATATGATTGCTTATGTGGATGAAAATGGGAACATTACTTCTACCCCACCCGATCCATCCAAAAAACACGTTGTTAATATTGAGGAAATTCGTATTGGAGTTGCCAAACAGGAGGATCAAGAACCTGAGGATTTACTTCGTAAAGGAACAGTTTCTTTTTTCAATACATCAAAAGGATATGGTTTCATTAAAGATCACGTAAGCCAAGAAAGCATTTTTGTGCACATAAATGGCTTGGTTGACCAAGTAAAAGAAAACGATAAAGTTACCTTCACAACAGAACAAACACCTAAAGGGAAAAGTGCTGTTGATGTGAAATTGGCATAAATCCTCCGGTAGAAATTCAATTAGGAACAGCTTGTTAAGTTGGTTTAATACCCAAAACCGACTTAGGATTCACGTTTAATTGTATTGAATTGATTCGTCCATTTCGGCAGTTTTTAAAATATAGAAAACTAGCTAAGCTGAATGTGTTAAAAATGATTAATACATAATGCATTGAAGGAGAAACACTAAGAGACTTTTTCACTGAATATCTTTAACATTTTCAACAAGTCTTCATGTTCTGCGTTATGTTTGCGGTCGTTTTCAATTACAACACAATAACGAATGTCGTTTAAACGCTTGTTTTTGCTGACGATAAAATAATTAGCATGGCAAAACATCAAAGAGAAACAATTAGCATTTTAAAATTCTGGGGGTTTATAGGAATTCATTTTGTACCCTTATTGGCAATTTTCACTGGAACATTTTCATTTGATTGGGCATTAGCACTTGCACTTTATGTGATTCGAATGTTTTTTATTACGGCTGGTTACCACCGATATTTTTCGCATAGAACATTCAAAACATCAAGGGTATTTCAGTTTCTACTTGCATTTTTTGCTCAAACAAGCATGCAAAAAGGCGCATTATGGTGGGCTGCAAATCACCGCATTCACCATAAAAAAAGCGATACCTTAGAAGATCCACACTCTGCTAAATTATTTGGATTTTGGTATGCGCACGTAGGTTGGATTGTTGGAAAAAATTATAAAGAAACACGCTACGAACTAATTAAAGACTTGGCTAAATTTCCTGAGCTTGTTTGGTTAAATAAATTCCATTGGGTTCCGGCGGCTTCATTGATGGCTTTTACTCTTTTTCTTGGAAACATGGTCAATGGTTCTGGTATCCTTGATTTTCAGGCTGGTGTTAGTACACTTCTTATTGGATTTTTCTTGAGTACGGTTGTACTATATCATGGAACGTTTACAATCAATTCCCTCATGCATGAAATTGGCAAACGTCGTTATAACACCGACGATGACAGCCGCAATAGTGTTATTTTGGCACTAGTAACACTTGGTGAAGGCTGGCATAATAATCACCATTATTATCAAAGCACAGCCCGTCAGGGATTCTTTTGGTGGGAAATAGACATCACGTATTATGTGATCAGAATTCTAGGATTTTTTCGAATTGTTTGGGATATCCGCGAAGTGCCTAAACATATACTCGATGGCAATCGCATAAAGGAAGCAGCATAATTTAGACAATGGTTATATTTCGTTGAATTAATAACCTGTTCTAGATTAATGCATTGATTAGTGGATAATTCTGCTGTATACTACTTTACAAAATTGCATTAAACATTTTTCAAAAAAAATCATACAATTTCACAATTCATCCGTTCATTTTTCTATTTTTGCGCTGGGTAAGTCTTGTACGACCAGCTCCTGCTGAAATCCCCCAGGACCGGAAGGTAGCAAGGGTAGGTGGTTGAGCGGTGCGATATAAGTAACTTACCCATTTTTTATGTCATGGCAAATCCTATTCTTTCTATTGTAATTCCTGCATACAACGAAGGTCCGACCATACATTTTATCTTGGATAAGGTTCGAGATGTTAATTTGCCTGCGAATATTCAAAAACAGGTTATCATTGTTAATGACTGCTCGAGCGACAATACTGAAGAATCCATTCTGAAGTATATGACACAATATCCTGAAACTGGAATTGTGTATGTGAAACATGAGAAAAATGCAGGTAAAGGAGCAGCTTTGCATACAGGAATAAAACATGCAACTGGCGATTTTATTATTATTCAAGATGCCGATTTAGAATACGATCCACAGGAATACATTATTCTGCTTAAACCCATATTAGATGGGTTTGCTGATGTTGTTTATGGAAGTCGTTTTATAGGTGGAAATCCTCACCGCATCCTTTTCTTTTGGCATACTATCGGAAACAAAATGTTGACATTCCTATCGAACATGTTCACGAATTTGAACCTCACCGATATGGAAACCTGCTACAAGCTATTTCGCCGCGAAACGATTCAATCGCTTCCTTTAAAAGAAAAGCGATTTGGATTTGAGCCTGAAGTTACAGCGCGTATTTCACGTATTCCGAATATACGTATTTATGAGGTGGGCATCTCCTATTATGGAAGAACCTATGCAGAAGGAAAGAAGATTAATTGGAAAGATGGATTTAGGGCTATTTGGTGCATTTTAAAATACAATCTCTTCATCCGTAAATGAAAGTACCGCATCTGTTGTGGATTGTTGCGCTTGCTACACTTGTTTATTTGTTGGCAATTCCAGTCGACATAATGGAAGTAGATTCCGCGCAATATGCAAGTATGGCGCGCGAAATGATTGAACGTGAAAATTTTCTTCAGGTATTTGATCGAGGAAACGATTACCTAGATAAACCTCCATTCATATTTTGGATCACGGCACTTTGTTACTCCATTTTTGGAATGGGCGAATTTGCCTTTAAGTTTCCAGCAATTCTATTTGCTTTATTGGGAATCTTATCCATTTACAGATTTACTCGAATTTGGTATACCGAGCGAACCGCAGTATTAGCGGCAATTATTTTAGCAACAACTCAGGGATATTATCATTTTACGAATGATGTCCGCACAGATGTTTATTTAACTAACGCCGTTATTGCAGCCATTTGGCTTTTTAGTGAGCAAATCAGAACAAATAAAGGGTATTATTGGATTCCCGCATTTGTATTTGTTGGCATTGGCATGCTTTCGAAAGGCCCATTAGGAATTGTTGTTCCTGCTCTCGCAATGGGAACTCATCTACTATTAAAAGCCGATTGGAAAAATCTATTCCGCTGGCAATGGCTTGCCGGATTAATAATTATAGCATTGGTTTT
>JBIPLZ010000059.1:0-9108 GCA_044369395.1 Flavobacteriales bacterium
CTTGTTCAATGCTGGAACGCCAAAGCCACAAATGTCGAGCTGCTTTCTTTTAACCATGAAAGACGATAGCATTGATGGTATTTACGATACGCTAAAACAATGTGCAAAAATTAGCCAAAGTGCTGGTGGTATTGGGTTGAGCATTCATAATGTACGTGCAACAGGATCGTATATTCGTGGTACAAATGGAACATCAAACGGAATTGTTCCGATGCTTCGTGTGTTCAACGACACAGCTCGTTATGTGGATCAAGGTGGAGGAAAACGCAAAGGTTCATTTGCGGTGTATATCGAACCTTGGCATGCAGATATTATCGATTTCTTAAATCTAAAAAAGAATCACGGTAAAGAAGAAGGACGCGCACGCGACTTGTTTTATGCACTTTGGATTCCCGATTTGTTCATGAAACGTGTGGAAGAAGAAGGCGACTGGTCTTTGTTCTGCCCAAATGAAGCTCCAGGTCTTTCAGATTGTTGGGGTGAAAAATTTGAAGCCCTTTATGAACAATATGAATTAGAAGGGAAAGCTCGTAAAACAGTTAAAGCTCGTGAAATTTGGTCTTCTATTTTGGAAGCGCAAATCGAAACAGGAACTCCTTACATGCTATACAAAGACGCATGTAATCGTAAGAGCAATCAACAAAATTTAGGTACAATCAAGTCATCGAATTTGTGTACCGAGATTATTGAGTATACCGACGAAAATGAAGTTGCTGTTTGTAATCTAGCATCTATCGCTTTGCCTCGTTTTATTATTGATGGCAAATTCGATCACAATAAATTATTTGAGGTAACATATCAAATCACACTCAACCTCAACAAAATTATCGACGGAAATTACTATCCTGTAATTGAGGCAGAACGTTCAAATCTACGTCACCGTCCAATAGGAATTGGTATTCAAGGTTTAGCAGATGCGTTTATTTTACTACGTTATCCGTTCGAATGTGATGAAGCGCAGGCGTTAAATCGTGAAATTCACGAGACCATTTATTACGCTGCCATGACTGCTTCTAAAGACCTTGCAATCAAAGACGGTCATTATGAAACATATCCTGGTTCACCGGTTTCTAAAGGTGTTTTCCAATACGATATGTGGAATGTTTCTCCAACCAATCGCTGGGAATGGGATATATTAAAAGAAGAAGTTGCTAAATACGGTGTTCGTAATTCCCTATTGCTTGCTCCAATGCCAACGGCTTCAACTTCTCAAATTCTTGGTAACAACGAGTGTTTTGAGCCTTATACAAGCAACATTTACACACGCCGAGTTCTTTCTGGTGAATTCATTATCGTAAACAAGCATTTACTTCGCGACTTGGTTGATTTGGGTATTTGGAATGAAGGATTGAAAGATAAAATCATTGGTGCGAATGGATCTATCCAACAGATCGTAGAAATCCCTGATAACATCAAGGAACTTTACAAAACGGTTTGGGAAATTCGTCAACGTACTATCATTGACATGGCTGCCGATCGTGGTGCATACATTTGTCAATCGCAATCCTTGAATATTTTCATGGAATCGGCAAACATGGCCAAACTTACTTCGATGCACTTCTACGCTTGGAAGAAAGGCTTGAAAACAGGAATGTATTACCTCCGTTCGAAAGCGGCTGCCGATGCGATTAAATTCACGGTTCCTTCACAAGCAGAACCACAAAAAGTGGCTCTTGTTTCCGAAAACCCCAATGTTGCAGTGTTAGATGCAATGGGGGAAATTTCATGCTCTCTCGATAACCCTGAAGGCTGCGAAGCGTGTGGAAGTTAATTGAGACAACACACTAAAATTAAAAAGCCCCGATATTTCTATAATATCGGGGCTTTCTTTTTTATTAAATCTCCCAAATGAGGATTCGGAATTAATTTGCTTTCTTCAATTCTGCTTCTAACTTTTTAGGGGTAAATGCATGTTCGTTTGTTCCGTAAAAGAACGATTGAATATTCCCGTTCCACAAATAAAACACACCTGGAGTCTCTCCTGTATCGCCAAACAATGTCCAAAATGCAGCCGCATCCAAAACACGATTCGGGAAATTCTTGCCTGCTATTTTAAAGAATTCAGGAATTTTTTCTGCTTCTTCATCCATAAAGAAAATGAATGTTTTAGGGAAATCCGGCTTCTTCGAAAGTACAGCCAATTGCTTTGCCGCTTCCTGACAATGATCGCAACCTGGGGCAAAAAAGCAAACTAGGTATTTGTCCTTATCGACATTATAGGTTTTACCGTTCGACTGAGCGTACGATGAAAAGCGCGATTTTACAGCAACAGGACCTTTGGGTTTTGCGGGAACGGAATCTTTAACAGCAACTGAATCGCCCGTAACTTTTTCGGGAATGATCATTTCGACAGACTCCGAAGTTGCAAGAGAATCTTCCTCCTCAAACACGGTTTGGCCGACAGCCTGCTCCTCGAGGGTTTTACATGGGCAAAATGGTAAATACACAAAAACGGCAAGCGTGAAAAATGACCAGATTAATAAAAGTCGTTCGAAACGATGATTCATTTTTGCTTCCTCGGTTAAGCGATAAAGCCAAACCAATAAGGCTATAGTAACAATATTTTTCGCAAAAGCTTCGAGCGGCGTCATAGGAATTAACTGTCCAAAACACCCGCAATTACCATTCATTGCTCCATGTTTCACCATCTCAATACTCAAGTGAACACAAAATGCTGTAAGTAAGAGAATGGTTGCTGGAATCACAATTCTTTTCAGAAAATGTGGCTGCAATAGAGCAAATGCAACAGCCAACTCAACCCCTAAAATAAACCGGGAGAAAAAAGGAGCCATGCACCAAGAAACAAGCTGTAGGTCGACCAACTGCTTTTCGAATGCCCAAACAGGAAACATTTTAGCTAAAGCCGAAACGATAAACAATGCGAAAATTAGAATTCGAATGCCCCAAGCGAGGTTGCGTTTATTCATATTCAAAGAAATTATAAGATTATAAATGCAAATTAACTCAATTTAATCAATCCATTTTTTACAAAAAAACTCAATCGAAGGAAATTTTAATAGCTGACAATCAGGCGCCAACAAAAACGGATAAACATTGGAAACATTTTTACTATTTTTTGTTTCCTGCGTTCCCAATTAAATTATCTTTGCCAGCGTGAACGAGAAGTTAAAACATATAATTCTACAAGCGCGCAACATTTTTATGCGATGTGGAATTAGGAGTGTTACCATGGACGATATGTGCCGGGAAATGGGGATTTCGAAGAAGACACTTTATCAGTTTGTAAAAGACAAGACCGATTTAGTTAATCAAACCATGAAAGTGGAGATTGATTGCGACCAAAACAAGATTTCCGAAATCACGCAGAAGAACTTGAATGCCATTGATGAGATTTTTGAGATCACCCAATTAGTTTCTGAAAGAATTAAACATATGCATCCCTCGATATTATTCGATATGCAGAAATACTATCCTGAAGCTTGGGATATCATTGATAAACATCGAAGAGATTTTATTGTTAAAACCATCAAACAAAATCTTATTCATGGTCAAGAACAAGGACTTTACCGAAAAGAAATCAATTCGACCATTGTTGCCAGATTATTTTCTTCTACCGTTGATGTATTATCGGACATTGATTTTTTTAACGATCCGAGCATAACACCTGCAATGGTTTACACTGAAAATTTGAATTACCATTTACACAGTATTACCAGTGAAACCGGTAAAATTTACCTCCAAAAAAAACTTTCATTACTCAATCCTACTCATTATGAAAAATAAAGTGCTGTTGCTTTTGCTTATTGCATCGGCCGGACTCCATGCACAGACTGCTGAAAATGCAAAATTTACCTTGCAACAAGCAATCGATTATGCATTAAAAAACGGATACAGTGTTAAAAATGCTGCAACGGATATTGAAATTGCGAAAAAGAAAGTAGCTGAAATACGCGGCATTGGAATTCCACAATTGAATGCGGATGCAGCGTTTCAAAATTTTCTTCAAGTTCCAGTGAGCATTATTTCGGCCAATGCGTTTAACCCAGCCGCTCCTGAAGGGGCTTATTTGAGAATTCCATTTGGTGTAAAATACAATGCGAGTATTGGTTATACCGCATCTTGGCTAGCATTTAGCGGGGAATATCTTGTGGGTTTACAGGCATCAAAAGCCTATGTTGATCTATCTCAATCGTCCTTACGCAAAAGTGAAATTGAGGTTAAAGAAAATGTGATTAGAGCATACAACCTCATACTCATTTTAAAAGAGAACAAGCGAATTTTAAATGAAAATATCAGTTCATTGAATCAATCGATTGATCAAACTCAGGCGTACAACAAAGAAGGTTTTGTGGAAGAGTTGGACGTTGATCGATTGAAGCTCTTAAAAAACAACTTGAGTTCTACCCTCACAACCCTCGAACAACAAATGCTCATAGCAGAAAAACTACTGAAGTTTCAAATGGGTTTTGATGTAAATGCAGCCATTGAACTTACCGAAAGTCTCGAAAATGTGATTGCAAATGCCCAAGCGGGTGTTGATGCAGAACCCAAATTCGACCCCAAGAACAACATCGATAAATTATTATTGGACAAAGCGATGCAACTGCAAAAGTTGGATGTGAAACGTCAACAAGCCAATTACTTACCCACATTAAGTACGTTTTATACTTGGAAAGAAAGTCGCATTACAAACGATTTCAATCAGTTAAACGACAACACCTTTCGCGTTCCGGGCGGTACTATTTTCGGTGTGAACCTGAGCATGCCTGTTTTTCAAGGACTCAGTCAATCGTCTCGTGTTAAGCAAGCCAAATTGAGTTTAAAGAAAATGGAAGTTCAGCAAATTCAAGCTGAGCAAGGAATTGCACTCGCATCGGCTCAAAGCTATACTGCATATATTACGGCGCTCAGTACCGTAAATAATTCGAAAGAAGCAGTGAGCTTATCAACACGCATCCGCGAGCGTTCAAAAATTAAATACCTCGAAGGAGTTGGGTCGAGCTTGGAAGTAATTCAAGCCGAAAACGACCTGCTTTCTTCTCAAGCAAATTATATTTCTGCGATTCAGCAATTGTTGGATGCCCGCGTTTCACTTGACAAAAACCTCAATAAATTTTGATTCTGTTCCCAACCACGTTATGAAAAATTTCCTATCACTTTCGTTAATCACGTTCATTATTTTCTCTTGTTCACCAGGATCTGGTCTAGAGAAGAAAAAAGCACAATTGGCCGAGTATCAAGCTGAACATGATGCACTAAAAATTAAAATTGCCGATTTAGAAAAAGAAATTGCGCGTCTCGATACTTCAGCAGAAATACGCAAACCTAAATTGGTGACGCTAACTCCGGTTCAATCAGGAGTTTTCAACCATTACATCGACGTTCAAGGAACTATTGATTCGGAAGAAAATATTGCCGTACAACCTGGAATGCCTGGTCAAGTAACTAAGGTAAATGTTCACGAAGGCGATATGGTAAAAGCCGGACAAATACTTGCCGAAGTGGATAACCGCGTTATTCGTGAGAGCATTTCTCAATTACAAACCAATGTGGATTTTGCCAAAACAGCATTCGAAAAACAACAACGATTGTGGAATCAGAAAATTGGAACTGAAATCCAATACCTGCAAAGCAAAACACAATTCGAATCATTACAAAAAAACATGGTTACGTTGCAAGCCCAATTGGATATGAGCAGAATCAAATCGCCAATTAATGGTATGGTGGATGCTGTAAATATTAAGGTTGGAGAATATGCCGCTCCAGGCATGATGGGCGCCTTTCGTGTTGTGAATTTTGGAAAGATGAAAGTAAAAGCTAAAGTGGCCGATTCTTATATTGGAAAAGTGAAATTGGGCAACCCGGTACGCATTTACTTAGCCGACATAAATGACACCATTCAAGGGAAAATTAGTTTCGTGAGTAGAGTAGTTAACCCAATGACACGCACATTCGACATTGAAATTGACTTGGGTGCAACATCAACTGACGTTCGTCCAAACATGATGGCTTCTTTGAAAATAAACGACGAAAACATCGAAAATGCGATGAGTATTCTTTCGAACCTGGTTCAGAAAGATGCTTCAGGAACTTTGTATGTGATGATTTCTGAAGGTAGCGCAGCTAAAATGAAAGCCCGTAAAAGACTCGTTAAAACAGGCATTTCTTCTGGCGACCGCATAATTGTTTTAGAAGGTCTAAGTGGAAACGAACAACTTATTGAGGCGGGTTATCAAGAAGTTGTTGATGGGCAATTGATCTCTTTAAAATAATTCGGCAGTAAGCATCCAACCATGGAAAAAGAACATATCAAGTATTTTAAACCCACCAACTGGGCTATTAACAACAGTACTGCGATTTATATTTTCACAGTCCTTATTTCGCTTGCCGGAATTATCATTTTTCAACGTGTTCCGAAAGAAAAATTTCCAGACATTGTTGTACCAACAATCTTTGTTTCAACAATTTACCCCGGTGCGAGTCCAGAGGATATCGAAAACCTCATCACCAAACCGATTGAGAAAGAAGTAAAATCTGTTTCCGGGATTAAGAAGGTGACTTCCAATTCCATTCAGGATTTCTCCTTGGTTGTGGTGGAATTCAACACCGGCGTTAATGTTGATATCGCTAAACAGAAAATCTCGAACGCCGTTGATAAGGCCAAGAAAGATTTACCAAGCGACATGCGAAATGATCCAGCTGTTCAAGAAGTGAATTTCTCCGAATTCCCAATCATGAACATCAATGTGAATGGAGAATTTCCGCTCGATCAGCTGAAGAAGTATGCGGAAGATCTGAAAGATAAAATTGAGACACTTCCCGAAATTACCCGTGTTGATATAATTGGTGCACTTACACGAGAAGTTCAAATTAATGTTGATCTGTATCGTATGCAGGCATTGGGCATAACCTTTACTGACATTGAACGCGCCATTGGTAGTGAAAACGTAAATATTTCGGGTGGAGAAATTCGCATTGACGATTTACGCCGCACTTTACGCGTTCGTGGAGAATTTTCGGATGTAAATCAAATCGGAAACATCACCATCCGTTCGGCAAGAGGCAACTTGGCTTATTTGAAAGACATTGCCGAAGTAAAAGATGGCTACAAAGACAAGCAAGATTTTGCACGTTTAGAAGGTCGTCCGGTTATTACCATGAATGTGATCAAACGTTCGGGTGAAAACTTGATTTCGGCTGCCGATAAAATCAAGGTGATTATTGATGAATACAAAGTCACTAAGTTTCCAAAGGGATTGGATATAACCTTAACAGGCGATACATCCATTGAAACAAAAACTCAGTTAAACGACTTGGTGAATACGGTTATCATTGGATTTGTGTTGGTTGTGTTGATTTTGATGTTTTTCATGGGATTGCAAAGCGCGTTTTTTGTGGGACTTGCAGTACCCCTTTCTATTTTGGTTGCCCTGCTCTTTATGCCATCCTTGGGTTACTCCATGAATGTAATTGTTTTATTCTCATTCCTTCTCGCACTCGGAATTATTGTGGACGATGCCATTGTAGTGATTGAAAACACCCACCGAATTTTTCATAAGTACGATTTTGATATAAAGACTGCTGCCAAAGCGGCGGCTGGAGAAGTGTTCATGCCAGTGCTTGCGGGTACCTTAACCACCATTGCCCCGTTTTTCCCCTTGTTATTTTGGCCGGGAATTGTAGGTGAGTTTATGGGATATCTACCAGTTACGCTCATTCTCACATTGTTTGCATCTCTATTTGTAGCGTTCATTATGAATTCGGTGTTTGCTGTTTCCTTTATGAAACGCGATGAGCACAATCACAAAGCAAACGCAAAAGAACTTGTAAGACCCGCCATTATTTTTGGAGCGCTTGCCTTGCTATTTCATGCGATGGGATCGACAGCTATTGGAAATGTATGTTTCCTGATGTTGGCACTTACACCCGTTTATTTATACCTGCTTCGCCCTTTAACCCTAAAGTTTCAACTAAGCGTTTGGCCTCGCACTGTAGCATCTTACAAACGTTTAATTACGAAACTCCTCGTTGGGAAACGTCCAATTGCCATGATCATTGGTGTGTTAGTGTTGTTTGTTATTTCGATTATGATTTTCGCTGTTTCTAAACCTAAGGTGGAATTCTTCCCGAATGGACAACCGAATTTTGCTTATGTGTATTTGCAAATGCCTATCGGAACAGATGCAGAAGTAACTGATTCAGTGACTCGAATTGTTGAGAAACGTGTATTTGAAGTGATTGGAAAAAACAATCCCAATGTTGAATCTGTAATTTCGAATGTGGGAATTGGTGCGGGTGATCCTCAAAATCCCGATCGTGTTGCAACGCCTCACAAAGGAAAAGTGTCTGTTGCATTTGTCGATTTCAGCGAACGTGAAGATTTCTCTACAGCCGAATGCCTAGAGAAAATTCGAGAGAACGTAAAAGGAATTCCCGGAGTGCGCATAACTGTGGATAAAGAATCGGCTGGGCCACCAACAGGAAAACCAATCAACATTGAAATAAGCGGCGACGACTTTGACGAGCTTCAGAAAATTGAAGAGAAAATGCGCGCAGCAATTTCAAAAGCAAAGATTGCAGGGATTGAAGAATTGCAAACCGACCTTCAGCGCAACAAGCCAGAAATTATCGTAACCATTGATCCCGACAGAGCTCTTGCATTGGGTATGAGTAAAGCTCAAATTGCCTTGGAATTGAGAACTGCATTGTTTGGCAAGGAGATTTCGAAGTTCCGTGATGCAGACGACGATGCAGAAATTACTTTGCGCTTGGCACCAGAATACCGCAACCAAGTAGAAGATTTATTGAACATGCAGATTTCGTTTTTGGATATGAGTACGGGAATGTTTAAGCAGGTTCCTGCTTCGGCTGTGGCTTCTGTGGAATATGAAAAAGCATTTAGTTCGATAAATCGCAAGAACCAACGTCGTGTTGTGACGCTCTCTTCGAATGTGTTAAGCGGCTTTACTGCAAATGAAATTGTGCGTTCAATCAATCAATTAATCCCTTCACTTGAAGTTCCCGAAGGATATGAAGTAAAACTTACTGGAGAACAAGAACAACAGCAAGAAACTTCCGATTTCCTTGGATTGGCTTTCTTGGGTGCGCTTGCGCTGATGTTCTTGATTTTGGTTACCCAATTCAACT
>JBIPLZ010000060.1:0-9107 GCA_044369395.1 Flavobacteriales bacterium
CTCTGGACCGCGGGTTGTTTGGATGGTCTTGAATTGATATTCACCCAATTCGAATCGAAGTCTAATGGGAGAAGAAATTCCATCACCACTTACCCAGGTAATAGTCGATGATTGTGCAGATAAATTAAGTTGTATCGATATTATGAAACTGAATGTAATGCAAAGGTGGGAGAGAAAATTCTTCATACAATAGATTTAACTGCAAGTTAGAAAAACTTGCAGTTAAAAAAATCTAAAAATGAAACGAATTAACCTCTACGATTGCTCAAGAAGGAGACATAGTACAATAAAGTGGCAATTGAACCAATTGCGGCAACAACATAAGTCATAGCAGCCCATTGCAAAGCATCCTTTGCGTTGTCATGTTCTTTACCAACAGCAAGATTTGAACTCTCTAACCATATAAGTGCTCGTCGAGAAGCATCAATTTCTACAGGCAAGGTAATTAGACTAAAAAGCGTTGTTAAGGCAAAGAGAACAATTCCAATCATTAATAGCGCAGGAAAAACATTTAAGAGTAAAACCCCGGCTAATAAAATCCATTGAACAATGTTGGAAGAGAACTGAACAGCAGGAACTAAAGCCGAACGCATCGATAACCACATGTAACTTCTTGCATGTTGAACTGCGTGACCACATTCGTGGGAGGCAACAGCAGCAGCGGCAATATGTCGTCCATTATACACTTCCGGACTAAGATTTACCGTATGATTTAAAGGATTGTAATGATCCGAAAGGAAGCCTTCGACCGATGTTACCTGTACATTGGTAATACCATTATCACGTAACATTTTTTCGGCAACTTCTTTTCCACTTAAACCTGAACTCAGCATTTCATTTGAATACAATGTGAACTTGCTTTTCAAGCGATAGCTCACAAACCAGGAAGCTCCCATTACCAAGAGCATGATTACATAAATTCCACCCATTTTTTTACAAATTTAAATTTCAAACAAGTTAACAAACAACATTCCGTTGAGTAATATCAGTCATAACGGCTGTATTTGTCATTTAGCATGTCAATGTGTAAAAATGTAATCTGTATTTAGATATTAAAAATCAAATCATTCATTTTGAAAAAATCGTATTAGGTTTGGAGAATGGAACAGGACATTTGGTATTTGATACTAAATCCCCAAGCTGGAGGAGGAAAAGGTGCGAAGCTTGAGAAAAGGATCTATCGACAAATGCATGCCGCTGGAATTAGTTTCGAAGCTTTCAAAACGAACTATGCAGGAGAAGCCCAAACTGCAGCTTCTAAAGCAATAAAAGATGGATTCAATAAAATTGTGGTTGCAGGTGGAGATGGAACGCTCAATGAAGTAATAAATGGCGTTTTGAGTCAGAACGTTAAGCCATCCGAAGAACTCTTAATTGCGCAGATTCCGATTGGGACAGGAAACGATTGGCGCAGAACATGGGGAATTCCCAAAGGTGTTAAAGAATCGATCTCTTTACTTCGAAATCCGAAAAGCACTTTACAAGATGCCGCCAAGATCACTTTTCAAAATGCGGGTGTTGAGGAAAGTAAATGGTTCATAAATATAGCAGGTTGTGGATTTGATGCAGAAGTAACTTTGGCAGCTAATCAAAAGAAAGCGAAAGGACAAAGTGGATTCTTCACCTACATTTTTCAACTAATTAAAACCCTGAAGCAATTTAAAGAGCCAAGGATGGTTTTCGAGATAGATTCACAAACGTATGAGGATGATATCTTCGCAATACTAGCTGGCATTTGCAGATACGCCGGAAATTCGATGCTTTTAGTTCCTGATGCTGATCCGCGAGATGGTTTTTTTCATTTGACCATTGCAAAAAAAATAAAACGAACGAAAGTAATTCGCAATTTGCATCGATTGTTTAATGGGAGTTTTGTGAATTTAGAAGAAGTAAGCGTTCATCAATGTAAGCGTCTTCAGATAAACACAGCCGGTTTACCCATTCAAGCCGACGGCGAATCGATTGGTGAAACTCCTGCAAAGTTTGAGATATTCGAAAAGAAACTTCACGTTGTAATACACGCAGACTATGTTTTCAAGAAAAATAACTGAGTGGTATCAGGTTTTTAACTCCATAGAAACTGCTAATGAGCATGTTCCATTGAATAAAACGATTTCTGTTGAAGTTGCAGAAAAACGCATTTGTCTGACGCGAACAGATGCTGGCTTCTTTGCGCTCGATGAAAAATGTCCGCATCAGAACTTACCAATTACCCATGGTGGCTTTTGCGAAAACGGACACATCGTTTGTCCATTTCATCGGTATTCTTGGAATTTAAAAACGGGGCGTGAAATTGAACGGCGAGAAAACAACATTCAACTCTATCCAGTCGAGGAACGAAAAGAAGGATTGTTTATTGGAATTGAGAAGAAAACTAAATCTTGGTTTTTTTAAAAGAAAAAAATCCCGACCGCCAATGGCAATCGGGATTTTATTTTTTAAGCTTAATCGAATTACTATTTCGAAATAGTAATCTTTCTCGTAAAGTTTTGAGATTGGGTATTTAGTTGGAATAGATAAACCCCCGCAGGCAATTTTTCCAAATTCAAGGTAAATGCGCCCGCATTTAAGTCGGAGGTTCTGTTTTGAGCTAGTACAATTTTACCCGTAATATCTACCAATCTGTACTCCCAATTTCCTTTGTCTAGATTGGAATAAACAATGGTTAAATCTTGTCCGATAAGTGGATTTGGGTATGTAAATAAAGTTCCGGCAGATGCTCCTCCATTGTTATTAACTGCACGAATCTCCGTGGATTCGTTTTGGCCATTAAAATCGACCTGACGAATCTTGTAATAAGATAATCCAGATAATGGATTGGCGTCGACAAAAGTGTAATCTTTTACCAAAGATGAATTCCCAGCACCATCAACCGTTCCAACAACCTCGAAATTCACGGCATCAACCGAACGCATCACTTCAAAATAATCGTTGTTAATCTCACTTGCAGTTGTCCATGACACATCAACATTGCTTGTTGCATTATTGAACTGTGCATCAAAGTTTAACCACGTTACAGGAAGCGGAGAACCATCGCCTGCACCAGAGAAATCAGAGAACGTAGTCAATCCATTCCAAGAGAATGTTCTTAAAACTGGGTCATTCGAACCTGATGTACCTGTTATTGCAACAGCTGTTGAACCTGGGCAACTTTGCCAACCTGGCGTTGTTGTTGAAGTACTGTATTTAACAGGATACAAAGTACCTGTACCAACTTCATCTGCAGCAACATAAGAGAAACTCACATTATACACTGGATTAACTGCCAAACCGGATGGTTCAACAGACCAATAGCGAGAAATGTATTTGGTGGGAGGAGTTGCTGTTAACATATTAGGATGAACACCTTGAACAGCAGCAGTGGTAATGTATGCTCCCGCTTGAGCTCCATTCGTTAATGTAACAGACATTGGACTGTAGTTAGTCGCATCACCCACAGGGAAAACATAAGTAGTAGAATTCGTATTGGTAAACGCTTTTATGCTTCCTCCTCCCGCAATTGCATTTGAGATAACGTAATTTGAGCTTCCTGCACCTGTTATAGTTCCGTTAGTTGAAGCAGTTCCAATGGTGAGTTGATTTGCTCCAATATCCATTTTACCAGATACAAAATTCAAGTTATTATTGATTGTAATTGGAGACGCTGATGCTGAAGTTAGATTACCATTCGACAATGAGACCTCTAAATCATAGAATGTTTCAGCTGCAACACCCGAACTTACCGTGATAGTTTGGTTTCCTGCAGATTGACGATCGAAGACTACCTTTTTGGTATTGTGATTAAATGCACTTGTTGCGCCTGAGCGAGTCCAGTTTCCTCCAATATTAAATGAACCCGTGTATGCAGGAGTTAACGTAAACGTTCCGCTTGTAATGGTTAAGTTTCCACGTAATGCTCGGGTACTTTGAAGTTGCAGATCCGTATTCACATCCAATACTTCCACATTATAAGGAATTCCTGGATTGCCAGATGAAATAGCTCCACTTGTCCATGTTTTATCATTTAATCCTACTTGATAATCAACAGTATTTGAGAATCGAAGCAATGAATTTTCTCCATAATAACACGGATTGAGAATTTGACCTACAGAACCCGCAAGTAATACCTGAAGTGTTCCATTAATTGTTGTAGGACTTCCTGCTCCAAAATCAACAGCACCATCACCAATACGAACGAGTACGTTTGAGTCGAATGATAAAGTAGATCCACCAAAGGAAGAAACCGTTTTTGTATAATCGTTTGGAAGATTTGCACCTAAACCGGTAATATCGAAGGTACTTCCCGCTGGACCTGTAATAGTTCGATTACCACCGCCACTCACAGTAATACTTCCTGAGAATGCAGGAGCAGTTGCACGGCCTCTTGCAGTTAACGTAAAACCACCCAAGTTTAAATCTCCACCACTCAGCGTAAGATCACGGTTAAACGTGCGATTATCTGCCAACGTTAATGTATTTCCTGTTGTGATGATTAAATCTCGAACTGCCGTTGATGAAGCGAGGAATTCGAAACTGCTCGATACTGAATTCTGATATTCCAAATCGTACACATTAATGCCTGTAACCGTTGGGGAAGCAGACATTGTTCCATTAGCTCGGAGAATTTTAGATCCGTTTGTTAATGTACAAGTTCGGGTGTTTAAATCAAATAGACCATTACTTAATCGAAGTCGGTTATTGATTGTTGAGTTATCCGTTAATCTAACAGAAGAAGCTGAATTGTTTACTGCTAGAAAGTCGAAAGTAGTCACACCCGTGATTGTTTGCAAAACAGATCCATTCATTTCCACTTCACGACTATTTTGGGTAAGTAAACCTCCCGTGTTTCGGGTTAAATTTCCACCAATTTTAATATCACCACCTGCAGCAGAACTTAGGCTTAATGTTCCTGAAGATGCTCCACCAATAGTTACATCACCAGAAACAACTAAAGGATTTGTCATCGCACCCATATTAACAATAGCGCCGTTATTAATTGAGAGATTACCAGCAATTTGACAAGTTGATGAACCAGCAGCTAAGTTCACTGTAGTAACTGTTCCGTTTTGGTCTACAACCACATTATGCGGATAACCTGGACCAGCATTTGTGCTCCACTCAGTGCCTCTTCCGTAAGCAGAACCTGTAAAGTAACGAAGTGTTGAACCTGTTGCATATGTTGGTGCATTTGCATCTACAAAACCACCTAGAGCAATTTGCAAGGTTCCGTTTATGGTTGATGTGTTTGCTCCGAAATTGAACCCGTTATTTAAAACAACCGTTACATTAGAACCAAAATTAAGGGCTGCACCTAAAGATGGAGTTACAGTTTTTGCACCATTCCAAATAATAAATTTAGAACCCGCAGGACCTGTAATAGAAGCTGTGCCACTCGGAAGATTTACATTCCCTCCCGTTCCAACCAATGATAGATTTCGGCCATTTAAATCGAATGTATTACCTGCATTGATTTGAAGGACATTTCCAAAATCTCCATTTATTGCTACATCAGAAGGTTGCGTGTTATCGATAATTACATTACCCGCAGATTTATCAACTATCAAATAAGTAAAGGTTTCTGCGTCGCCGCCTGTTACCATAATGGTTTGATTTGATGAACCATTAAAGAAAACAGCGCGATTATTTGCATTGAAAGATGCGCCCAAAGAACGTGTCCAGTTTCCTCCAATATATAAATCGCCAGATGTTGAATTGAGATCGAAACTACCCGTTGCGATTGTTAAATCACCACTTAAACCTCTATTTGATGAAGGCATGGTAACGAAGCTGCCATTGATAGTTACATTTTTAGGTGCTCCAAGACCTGCCGTAGTTAAATTGTTTGTCCATTCGCTTCCAACATTGTAAGAGCCACCTGTATTGTATATCAATGTTGAGGAGTTTCCATACGTTGGAGCTGCGGTTAAAAATGCCCCTGAGTTAAGTGTTAAGTTTCCAGAAATGGTAGGAGAAGTAGTAATAGTTGTATTTCCATTCAGGGTTAGATTACCCATTGTAATACTATTCGCACCTGAAATTGCTAATACTCCAGAAGCAAGTACCGTTCCTGCTCCTATATTTTGAACAAGGCCGGAATTATTGATTAAAGCTCCACCATTGCTAAACGTTAAGGTTTTGGTCGAATGAACATCTAAAGTTGATGAGCCGTTTAAGGTAACTCCTAAAACTGCATCCGGATTTGGATCTGCAGATCCGATAGTAATATTGTGGTTTAGACATACACTCACCCCAGAAACTGGGACAATTCCACTACTCCATGTACTGTTTGAGTTCCAACTTCCACTAGCTGTTGATGAGAAGCAACCAAGAACTCCATTAATATTTCCTAAAACAAAAGATTGATTATTTAAGGTGGAAGTATAATTTACCGTTGAAGCAGAAGTGTAAGGATCAGATCCTGAAGATGCAGATGTTGGACGAACAACGTAGCTCGAGCCAGTCCAATTACCATGAAAAACGCCATTTGCACGAACAAAAGAAGCTCCTTCTATTGTTTGAGGCCATTGGAAAGATGTTACTAGATTATTACCGCCAGCAACACTTTCGTTTATTGTCCACTGAGCTCCAATCATTTGTGCGTTATCGTTAACAGCATTGGTGAAGGCTGGAGCAGAGCTAACACGTACACTAATATTATCGGTAACACCTGAAGCGGTTTGAGATAATATTGCAGGCGTAAAGGCTGATGAATTGGCGCCAATAGGATACGTTTTAGCCGTACTATTATTCACAAGATTCTGAATGAGTCTTCCTGTTCCGTTTGTAATAATGAATTTAGAAGAAGATGCTCCGGAAATAGAGGCGCCTGGGGAAATCGTTAAATCGTAAATGCCCAAACTTAAATTTCCTGAAGAAAATGTTAATGTATTACTTACGGATTGACCAAATGTTAGTGTAACACCTGCCGCATTGTTAATCGTTAGAAAAGCAAAAGGGTTTGCACTAGTGTTTGATCCTCCTATATTCTGATTCACACTTCCATTGAATGTAACTGCTCTACTATTTGGAAAGAAGTTAGAAGCCGTTCCGTTATTTGTCCAATCTCCTCCAACATTGATATCTCCTCCAATACTACCAGAGAGAGATAAGTTTCCACTTAAATTTAATCCGCCTGTTACTGTTAATGGAACCGACATATTTAATCCTCCAAAGTCCATATAAATATTTGACCCTGCATCAATTGTTAAATTTCCACCTGCATTAAATGGCTGAGCAGTATTGCTATTCGCACCTGGATTTAATGTGGTTGAATTTGAAACCTGCACATGATGTGGATATCCTCTTCCACTTGAAGCGCGCCATTCTAAATTCCTACCATACACGCCAGTTGTGTTATACTGCAATGTAGATCCGCTGGAATAAAATGGAGCATTGGTATTTACAAATCCACCCGAATTGATACGGAAAGTTCCGGCTGGCTGAATGGTAACCGTTCCTGATCCGAAATTCACTCCTCCAGATGCATACACATTGTAAGGGTTTGAATTTCCTGTAAATGTTCCCGTAGCTGGGAAGTTCAGTATACCTGCACTTGCACCCGTTTCAAAATCTCCCGAAGTCGCATTTACAGTTCCTGCCGATGCAATATTAAGTTGTTGACTCGAGCCCGCTGCAAACAATCCACTCGTTAAGTTGAATGTAGTTACAGTTGTTCCGGTAGTTGTGAGTGTAACGGTGTTGTTTGAAGCAGCTCCTGTATTCGCAATTGAAAGAGCTCCCGTAATTGTTGATGGAAGACCATTCCCGGTTACTTGATTGACAGAGCCGGTATAGCTATAATTTGTAGCTGCATTGAACGTTCTAGCTGCAGTTAACTGAACGTTTCCAGATAATGTTGGAATGGTAGTTATACCATTTGCATTACCCAGTCTTAATGTAGAACCAGCTGCCGAGGTGAACGTTCCTGAGCCACCTAAAACGAACGCTTGCATATCAAATGTTGTGGCATTGGCAACATTAAACGATGAAGTTGATGAAGAACCAATGTTTGCATTCGAAAGAAGCTGAAGTGTATTCGCTGTACCATTTACATTAAATCCTATAACATCTTGAATAGTTCCCGTTTGCGTCCATGTTTGTTGAACCGAAGCATGATTGAAATTCACCGTTGCTGTGGTTTTTCCAAGAGGAGCAATCGAGTTAGAGTTTCTTAGAATTCCTGTTGTACCTAATGTCAAATTACCCTTCACATTCAAATTCACATTTCCTGTGTTGCCCGCGATGTTATAAAAAGGTAAAAAAGCGAGATCCAAAGTTCCATTGTTAATGGAAAGATTTCCAGTAACATTCAATGTTGTGGCACTTGAGCTTACAGCAACCGTATTAATTTGAGCATTAGCATGCCCATAGAAACTACCACCTGTAATGTTTAAATTACCTCCAACATTAAGAGTAACTCCTGTTGTATTGTAGGATGTTGATGAATTAGGTGTACCATGAATTGAAGCAACCCCTCCACTTACATTGAAGTCGTTTGTAACATTCATCGTAACAACTCCCGAACCTATCGAGCCCCCACCAATAAAAATAAAAATACCCCCTGATACATTTACTGAACCTATGGTACAAGTAAATCCAGCCGTACCTGTGGGAGTAACCAATCGGAAATCGCGGGAACCCGTATTCACAATATTTAATGAAGTTGCATTGGTTAGAATTCCACTATTTTGCCATGACCCTGAATAGGTTAAGCCAGAAATATTAATGGTTAGATTTCCCCATTGACCTCCAGAAACGGATGGTAATGTAGTTGGGGTCCCTGTATTTTGTGCCCATTTGGTAATGTTGACGGTGGCATTGCTGTTTATTGAAATATTTGCACCGCCCGTTAAGCCCGGAAAATCTGATATTGTACCGCTAGGAGAACTTCCTAAAGCATCATGGTTGTAAGTTGCCCCACTATTTACATTAAATGTTGTAACACTTATGGATCCAGCATTACCGGCACTGTTGGTAAATACCCCACCTGTTCCAATCGTAAGTGTTCCGGCAGTTAATCTAGCAGATGCAGCATTTACTGCTGAAGTTACATTGAGTGTTCCATTAACAAGCAGCGTTCCTGCTCCCAAATCCAATGTGTTAGTCGCATTGTTCAATGTAAGGGTACC
>JBIPLZ010000061.1:0-9091 GCA_044369395.1 Flavobacteriales bacterium
TGGTCTCTCGAAATTATTTCCTAAATCGCGCACATTTGGGAAATATCATTTAGGGTATTTAGATAAAGAGGAAACGAACGAGATTGAAATATTGTCGGGAGCCTTTATGTTTATGCGAAAAACTGCATTGGATAAAGCGGGTTTACTTGACGAAACATTCTTTATGTATGGAGAAGACATCGATTTAAGTTACCGCATTCATTTAGCAGGATTTAAAGTCTATTATCATCCCAAAACTAGAGTTATCCATTATCGCGGAGAGAGCACTAAAAAGAGCAGTATCAACTATGTATTTGTTTTTTATCAAGCGATGATCATTTTCGCTAAAAAACATTTCTCTCAAAAAAATGCACAGTTATTTACCTTGTTGATTCAATGTGCTGTGTATTTTCGTGCTGCACTCTCCATTTTAACAAGAATTATCTCGAAAATATGGCTACCCCTTGTTGATGCAATTGCCATTTTTGTTGGTGTATTTTTCCTTAAAGGCTATTGGGCTGCTCATAGTGGAGTTTTTTATCCGCACGAGTTTATATGGGTTGCAGTTCCATTGTATATTCTATGTTGGACATCATTTACATGGATTAGCGGAGGATATGACAGGCCGCTAAAAAATATTAAAACGCTTCAAGGAATTGCCATTGGAACATTCATTATTTTAATTGTTTACGGTTTACTTGATGAACAACATCGTTATTCGCGCTTTCTAACGTTGGTTGGGGCAGGTTGGGCTGCAGTTTCAACAACTGGAATTAGATTGGTGTATAATCTCTTCCGTTTTAAAAGTTTTTTTCCGGAGGATGCTGAAACGAAGCGTATAATTATAGTTGGAAGTGAAAAAGAAGCCGCACGAATTGAAACACTTTTAAATCAATCAAGAGTAAAAGCATCCTATATTGGAATTGTTTCACCGCAATTAGATGAAAATGAAACAA
Source organism: Flavobacteriales bacterium (assembly GCA_044369395.1). Lineage (GTDB taxonomy): Bacteria > Bacteroidota > Bacteroidia > M30B66 > M30B66 > CALQRR01. The sequence goes on from JBIPLZ010000061.1 coordinate 936, forward strand.
AAGACAAGTCAGGCAATAGTATCCGACTTAAGGAAATGGTAGAAGTGTTTCATATAAACGAACTCATTTTTTGTGGAAGTGATATGAGTTCGACACATATAATGAATCAGATGACTTTTATCAATCGTCCTGAACTTGAATATAAAATTGCACCACCAGAAAGTTTATTTATTATCGGTAGTAATTCAATTTTAGCTAGTGGTGATTTGTATACTATTGGATTAAATGCTGTTGATAAACCATCGAATCAAAGGAAAAAGCGTATGCTCGATATCCTTGTATCTATGATCATTATCATTGCATTGCCAGTTTTTATAATAGGGATTTATGATAGAAAGCAACTAATCATGAATTGGGCAGCTGTTCTAAGTGGAAAAAAAACTTGGGTGGGATATGTGCCTCATAAAGACAATTTACTGCCATTTGTAAAACCAGGTATTCTGAATCCCCTTGATCCGTTCGATAAAATTCGCATCGACAATACCATAATTCAGCAGGCCAATTTGCTTTACGCAAAAGATTACAGGGTAAAACAAGACATTCTTATTTTGATAAATTCTTGGCGGAATTTGGGTAGAAAATAATCTAGAATTCCAAAGTAATTTTCTTCTATATAAAAATGAGTTAATATACCTTGAGTAAGATTTTAATAAATTTTAATGAACAAGTAACAGGGAAATAAGTCGAAATTTGCGCTTTAGAAAAATGAAGATGAAACCTTTATTAGTTAAACGTAGTAAAGTGCCGAGTTAAATTTTTTTAAAATTGAATGTTCTGAATAGCTCACAAATAGAACTCAACCTAAATTTTTCCCAAATGCGTTATTCTCTTATTATTGTCACACTAATTTCTTTTTTGAGTTTACGATTATCAGCCCAAATCGATCAAGAATTTTGGTTTGCTGCACCCGATTTAACTCAAGGAACACAAGGAGAAATTAACGGAAATGCATTCCGTGACAGGCCAATTCAAGTTGTATTATCAACCTTAGTTGATCCCGCTCAAATTACTATTTGGCAACCCGCTAACCTTTCATTTGCTCCCATTGTAGTAAATTTAGCTGCAGGTTCAACTCAAACTGTCAACTTAACAACTTGGATAAATCAAATCGAAACTACCCAAATAGATTCCGTAATGAATACGGGAATTCTTATCCGAGCAACAGCGCCAATTACTGCATACTATGAACTTGGAGCTGCTGCAAATCGCGATTTAATTGCGTTAAAAGGCAAGAATGCAAACGGAACATTATTTTACACTCCCTTCCAAACTTTATGGGAAAACGACCAAAGTTTAGGTGGAAGTCCATACATTCCAGCTCCTCGAAGTGGGTTTGTTATTGTTGCGACAGACGATTCAACAAATGTTACCATTACTCCCAAAATTGACATTCTAAATCACTTAGCAGGAGTTCCGTTTTCAATCTATTTAAATCGTGGGCAATCTTATTATTGTGAAGCCATCGATCAAACAGGACCAGCAAAACCCGCAGGAACAAAAATAGAATCCGATCGTCCCATTGCAGTTTTGATCAAGGACGATATGATTGATTTAAATTTAGCGACCGATGGAGGTGCCGATTTAGCAGCCGATCAATTAATTTCTGTTGAGCAATGTGGATTTAAACACATAGTAGTTAGAGGCGATTTAGGTACACCTGGCGATAAAGTGTATGTATTAGCAACTGAGGACAGTACCGAAATTTTCATCGACGGGAATACAACTCCAGATACCATCTTGAATACAGGCGAACAGTATATTTATTCGTTTGCCGCTGCTGCTGGATTTATTGAAGGAAGCAAACCAATCTATGTATTGCATATTTCTGGGGTAGGCGATCAAATAGCTGGTGCCATTATTCCATCGCTCGAATGTACAGGTTCAACTCAAGTTGGCTTTACCAGAACAGGGAGTGCAAATTTTAAATTGAACCTAACAATTAAAGCCGGTTCAGAAGGATCTTTTTTATTAAACAACAACGCTACGTTTATCACTCCAGCTGATTTTCAACCTGTTCCTGGCACGAATGGGAACTGGGTGTATATGCGGAAAGCTTTCACAACCGCACAGATTCCGGTTGGGGTTGGTTCATTGATTCAAAACACAGGGGATGAACTCTTTCACATGGGAATTACCTATCAGCAAGGAGCTAGTTGCAACTATGGCTATTTCACCAATTTCTCCTACCTCGAACTAGGTATTAATTCCGAATTATGTCTCGGAGATTCTGCTGTTTTAGATGCTGGTCCTGGAAAAACATCTTATTTATGGAGCACGGGAGATACTACCCAAAAAATCACAGTATTTGATGCAGGAACATATTATGTGGATGTATTAAGTGGAAATGAATGTACTGCAACAGATACCATAACGGTGAATTATTACGCACCTCCTGTAAGCATTCAAGCATCTCGTGATACTATTTGTGAAGGATCCCAACTTCTCTTAAGCGTTCCGGGTGTGTATTTATTTGAATGGCAGGATGGTAGCACCGATCCATTCTTTATTGCTTCTGATAGCGGTACATATTTCGTAATCGTAACCGACTACCAAGGATGTAGAGCTGCTGATTCCATCACAATTTACACTTCTCCAAGACCCGTAACTCCAACATCTGTCATTCTACCATTCGACACTTCTATTAACTCGGATACTTTATGTGCTGGAGAATCGATAGCTATGCAAATGGCTCCTCTCGAAAATGCGAGTTATGCATGGCAAGGTCCCAATAACACTATTTTCAATGGTCAAGATTTAACCTTGAATAATATGACTCTTGCGCAAAGTGGCCAATACAAAGCATACTACACAGTTGACGGTTGCGAGAGCTTTTTTGACACCTTATTTATTCAAGTAAATCCAACACCCGAAGTGTATATTGGTTTATCCGACACATTATGCGATGTGAATGATATTATTTTGGATGCTGGACCTGGAGTTGGATATTCCTATTTATGGCAAGACAATTCAACAGAACAAACATTTACTGTTAATCAAGATGGATTATATTCTGTAATTGTAACCAATGGATTTGAATGCTCTAAATCTGCGTCTGTTACTCTGGCATTTTCAATAAGCCCTAATGCACCAGTATTAAGTACAAACGGACAAGATGTTTTGTCAGATGTATTTTGCGAAGGTGAACAATTAAGTTTAAGTGTACCTCCAGTTTCAGGAAATACCTATTATTGGGTTTTGAATGGAGATACCGTTTCATCAGTTGGAAATCAGTATCTACTTTCGGATCTATTATCCAATCAAACAGGTATGTATTACGCATATTATTATGCGAATGGCTGTGCATCTTTATCAGATTCATCTGATATCTCTATTCTTGAAAGTCCTCAATTTGATTTTACAACGAAAGACACCAGTATTTGTGGAAATACTACTTATTTGCTTTCCGCTGAATCTGTTACTGATGTTTCTTATTTATGGCAAGATGCCTCGACCGAAGCAACATATTTAGTGAGTTCGACCGGTGAATATTGGGTTACATTAACAAACGCTATTGGCTGTTCTTCTTCCGATACAGTGAATGTACTTTATAAACCGTTCCCAATTTCTCCAACTATTAGCGGTGATATAAGTGTATGCGATGGTAGTAATTTAGAGTTAAATTCGAATAACGAAAATGGTGTTTTGTACAGTTGGAATGGCCCTGGTTTTTCCGATACGGGCGCTTCAATTTCGATAGCAAGTGCTAGTGCTTCAAATGAAGGAAGCTATACTTTATCGGCTTCTCTCGACGGATGTATTTCTCCCGACATAGCTTCAATAAATGTAATTATTCAAGCTCTACCTCAAATTGAACTTGGCGAAAACAAGAATATTTGTGCGGGCAATGTAATCAGTATTAATGGTCCAGATGGGATGTCAAATTATTCGTGGAGCAATGGCACAAATACGCAATCCGCTTTATTACCCGATGGCAGTTACACGCTAACGATAACAGATGCTAACGGATGTGAAAATCAAGATGCGATTACAATTACCGAAGATGGCCCTACTGCTTCATTTGTCTCAGACCCAACAACCGGTTCACAAACAGGAAACGCTGTTACATTTACCGATGCTTCTGAAGGTTCGCCAATCAGTTGGAATTGGGATTTTGGAGACAACAACGGATCAACAAATCAAAACACAACGCATATTTTTGGAAACCAAGCTGTATTAACAATTACGCTTGTCGTAACTGATGCAGCAGGTTGTTCGGATACAACTTCACGAGAATTCACCATTTCAAATTCTGTAGAAGTTCCAAATTCATTTACTCCAAACGGAGATGGCAAAAACGATTTCTTTGTCATTAAAGGTTTGGATGCTTTTCCTAATTCCAAATTAACTGTTGTAAATAGATGGGGCAATGAGGTATATAATTCGAGTGGCTATTCAAATGCTTGGAATGCAGAAAAACTTCCCGATGGCGTTTACTTTTATATCCTTGATTTAGCAAACAATGAGGTTATAAAAGGAGATGTAACTATTCTCCGAAACTAAAAAAACTATTTATTTTAACCCCGATCCAATAAGATCGGGGTTTTTCGTTTATTTGAGTATGCATTAAGCTGTTCCTCTTTCTATGAAAAAATATCTGTTATTCCTTATTGGTTTGTTTCATTATTCAGCATTTGATGCTTTTTCGCAATCATTGAGCAGCACGAATAATAAAGCGATAAAGTTCTTTAATGAAGGACGAGCAAAATACGAGTACAAGAAAAATGATGAGGCATATAATTTACTCAACAAAGCTGTAAGCGAAGACAATAACTTCTTTGAGGCCCAAGTTCTTTTGGCTGATGTTTGCAATGATTTAAATAAAAGTGCCGAAGCATCCGATCACTATAAAAAAGCCCTTAGTCTTCAACCTGATCGTTTTCCACCTTTGTATTACAATCTCGCCGGAGTTGAAATGGAGATGGATCATTATGCTGAAGCGCAGGTTCAAATCCTAAAATTTCTGGGGTATTCTAAAATCAATCCCGAACTCAGAAGCAAAGCAGAGAGAAGATTAGCAAGTGCTAAGTTTGCTGAATATGCCATTCTACATCCAGTTCCTTTTAGTCCAGTGAATCTGGGCGAGAACATAAATACACCATTTAACGATTATCATCCTTCCTTAACAGTAGATGAAAACCTACTGATTTTTACCCGCATGCGACCAAGCGATGAGTTAACTGATAATGGTGGATCGCCTGTTGAAGAAGATTTTTTCTATACAAAACGTATTGATGGAAAATGGCTTCCGGCAATTTCACTTGGACCACCCATTAACACGCATCGGAACGAAGGGGCACATTCTATTTCGCCCGATGGCCGCTATTTCTTTTTTACCGGGTGTGAACGTCCCGGCGGACTGGGAAGCTGCGACATTTATTTAAGCGAGCGCAATGGTGATAAATGGACAAGTCCTCAAAATCTAGGTGACATTGTAAATTCAGGACTTTGGGATGCTCAACCCACACTTTCGGCAGATGGTAGAACCTTAGTTTTTACTAGCAGACGTTCGGGTGGAAAAGGGCAAGCCGATTTATGGTCATCAACCAAACGGCCCAATGGAACTTGGACGCTTCCTGAAAATTTGGGTGATTCGATTAATACCGAACTGGAGGAGTTTGGACCATTTCTTCATCCCGATGGAAAAACCATGTATTTTTCATCCAATGGTCATCCTGGCATGGGAGGCAAAGATATTTTCTACTCAAAAAAACATATTAATGGGCAATGGGGAAAACCTATAAATCTTGGATTTCCTATCAATACAAAAAAAGAAGAATTGCATTTAATTGTAAGTGCCGACGGCAAAACCGGATATTTTAGTTCGGACAGAGAAGGCGGCTTGGGATTGAGAGATATCTATTCCTTCGAATTGTATAACGAAGCTCAACCTCAACCCGTAACATTTATGAGAGGGAAAGTGACCGATAAGAAAACAGGAATGCCATTGAAAGCTGCTTTTGAGGTTATCGATTTATCTAATGAAGTAGTTCGAGCTGCAAGCTTTTCCGATAATCTAACCGGAGAGTTTTTGGTGAGTCTGCCGTCTGGAAGCAGTTATGCTTTAAATGTGAGCAAACAAGGATATCTATTTTATTCTGGGAATTATACCTTGGGAAATTCTTTGACAGCAAGAGACGAATACCAAGTTGATATTCAATTATCGCCAATTCAAGTTGGTGAAACTATGATTCTCAATAATATATTTTTCGAATCGGGATCTTCATCCATTTTAAATCAATCGAAAGCCGAATTGAATAAAGTAATGGAACTTCTAAACTCAAACCCCAAAATGCGTATCGAAGTGGGCGGACACACAGATAACATCGGGAACGACCTATCAAACGTAACGCTGAGTGAGCAACGTGCAAAAAGTGTTATGCATTATTTAATTGAGAAAGGGATAAATGCTACCCGCATTGAAGCAAAAGGATTTGGAAAATCGAAGCCCGTTGCAGATAATTCCACTGAATCAGGAAGATCTAAAAATAGAAGAACGGAATTTAAAGTTATATCTAACTGAGACTCTTATTTCACAGAAAAATCGAGGAGGCAATTTTCACCAATAAATCCTTTTAGATTGTCTCCAATATTCACGGCAGCAACACCGGCTGGAGTTCCAGTGAAAATTAAATCACCCGTTTTCAACGTAACGAATTGAGAAACATACGCTATGATTTTATTGAAATCAAAAAGTAAATCGCTCGTATTTCCTTTTTGACGAGTTACTCCATTGATTTCCAGATGAAAATCGATGTGGTTTAAATCGCCAAGTTCTCCTTTTTTAACAAACTTTCCGATGGGAGCAGAACCGTCGAATGCTTTTGCAATTTCCCAAGGAAGGCCTTTGGTTTTGCAATCCTGTTGAAGATCGCGTGCAGTAAAATCGATTCCCAATCCAATTTCCTCAAAATAATTGGTGGCAAATTCTTCTTGAATGTACTTTCCTGCTTTGCTGATTTTTAGAATAATTTCTAATTCATGATGAATTTCATTCGAAAATTCAGGAAGGTAAAAGTCTTCTCCATTTTTCAAAACCGCAGTATCGGGTTTCATAAAAAAAACAGGAACCGAAGGAACAGGATTATTTAATTCTTTGGCGTGATCAGCATAATTACGACCAATACAAATAACCTTCATGTAATTTATGCATTGAATTTATTAATCAAACCACGTGTTTTGATTTTCTCTAACGCTCGTTTTGTTGAAAGGGCAAAATCACCATTCATCATCCAATCGTAATAGCTTGGTTCTTTTGCAAACACATCTTCTACACGTTTTCCTTTGTGTTTTCCAAAGTTAAAAAGCTCTTTGCCATCTTTATCATAAACCATTCTTCCTGCAAAGTCGACCCAATCTTTATTCGTTGAAAAATCGGCCAAAGCATCCATATCATTGACAATGGGGATGGATTGATTTCCCTTTTTATCAGTAAACGATACATCTTGGTACATATCCAACTGCGCTTTCAACACCTCGTAGGTTGCTATAACATCCGCTTCAGCACCGTGGGCTCCAATATGTTCGCGTTTTAAATAATACTTAACAGCAGCAGACAATGTACGCTGCTCCATTTGGTGAAATATATTCTGAATATCAATCAGTTTTCTATCATCCATTGGAAACTCAATTCCAACACGATAGTACTCCTCAATCAACATCGGAACATCAAATTTATTGGAATTGAATCCTGCTAAATCGGCATTGCCAATGAAATCGAGTAAGCCTTTCGCTAGTTCACGGAATGTTGGTTCGTTTTTAACATCTTCATCCGAAATTCCATGTATCAATGTTACTTCGGGTGGGATCGGAATGGTTGGATTGATGCGCCTTGTCTTTGTTTCCTCACTTCCATCAGGATTCACTTTAAGAACACATATTTCAACAATGCGGTCGGCTGCTGGATTTGTTCCAGTTGATTCAATATCGAAAAAAACGATGGGTTTCGAAAGTTTTAGTTCCATTAAATAGCGGTGTTAGGATCGAATGATTCAAGATAATCCCCTACTCGACGCAGGAAACTTCCTCCAAGAGAACCATCAACAACACGATGATCGTATGAAAGTGAACAAAACATCAAATGACGAATTGCAATTACATCGCCTTGAGGTGTTTCAATAACAGCAGGCTTTTTCTTTATAACACCAACTGCCATAATC
>JBIPLZ010000062.1:0-9086 GCA_044369395.1 Flavobacteriales bacterium
TCGAATGGTAAAACCGATTTAATAAGCGTCTCATTGATTAACTAAAGGATGTTTATTACTTATTGGTTTGCATACTTTTCATGAGATATCTTTCTATAGGTTTGTCAAATAAACATGTCTATGCGCATCATTCTTCCCTATTTTTTGATTTTCCTTCTCTTGGTTTCGTGTATTCCTTCGCGACAATTCGATGATGTTAAATCGGCAAAAGATCGATGCGAAAAAGAACTTGCGGAATTAAAAGCCAAACAAGAAACATTCATTGCCAAAGAAAAAGAACTCGATGTTAAATTGGCAGATTTGACAAAACAAATAAAAACCTTGTCGAACGATACATCTTCTATGGGTTTGACCTATCGCCGATTGACATCCTCTTTTGAACGTTTAAATCAGACGTACGACAAACTGCTCGAAAACAATTCGCAATTAATGAAAGGGAAAGACGATGACAACAAAAAGTTGATGGGACAATTTCAACTAACGCAAGAAGAACTTCAGAAGAAAGAAGATCGTTTACGTGATGCTGAAATTGATTTGGAAAAACGCAAAGCGGAGGTTGAAAAGTTGAGTTCTGACATGCGTATTTATGAAGAAGAATTGAATAACAAAGAAAAACGCGTAGCTGAACTAGAATCGGTTTTGGCAAGAAAAGATTCTACGGTTACAGCATTGAGAGAAAAGGTTTCTTCTGCATTGCTTGGTTTTCAAGACAATGGATTAACTGTCTCCACAAAAAATGGAAAGGTTTATGTGTCTCTAGAAGAACGTTTATTGTTCGAATCTGGAAGTACTGTTGTAGATGCTAAAGGTGTTGAAGCATTGAAAAAACTCGCAAAGGTTCTTGAGCGCGAATCAGATATTAATGTCTTAATTGAAGGGCATACAGATAATGTTCCCATTAAAAGCGCAACGATTAAAGACAACTGGGATTTGAGTGTTTTGCGTGCAACCTCCATTGTGAGAATCATTACAACAAATTCTAAAGTAGATCCTCGTTCATTAACTGCCGCAGGTCGTGGCGAATATTTTCCCATCGAAAAGGCAAATACACCTGAAGCGCGGAAAAAAAATAGGAGAACTGAAATTATTCTAGCTCCGAATTTGGATGAGCTTTATAAAATTCTCGGGAACTAATTAACTGGGAAGCAACTTCCGTTTGTTTAAAGCACTTGCTGCAGGAAACCATGCTGCAATAGCTCCAATGGTTAATACCGTTATTGAAATGTACAAGATGTCCAATTTCTTAATTAAAACGGGATAGGCATCCATACCATTTATCAATACAAATTGAAATTTGTCTTGTAGAACAACAATCAGCAATCCTAGTAATAAACCGGATAGCATGCCAATGACTGAAATGAGCATCCCTTCCATAAAAAATATCATGCGGATGGTTTTCCAGTTTGCACCCAAACTTTGAAGTGTTCGGATATCGCGCGATTTATCTACAATGAGCATAGTTAATGATCCTGTTACATTGAAAATCGCAATCAATAGAATAAATGCGAGAATCAAGAACACTCCCCATTTTTCGGCATGTATAATCTTGTACAAAAGTTCATGTTGTTGAAAGCGGTTTTTTACAACAAAAGATTCCCCCGAAATGGATTTAATTTTATCGATTACTTGCTCAACATTCACATCCTTCTTCAGCTGAATCTCAATCGAAGACAGCGTCTTTTCTCTGTGAAAAAGTTCGCGCGCATAGTCAATCGGTACTATAACATAGCGTGTGTCGAATTCGGGTTGAACCTCAAATATGCCCGCGGGTTGAATGCTTCCCGAATGGAATGCTTCAATCGGATTTAAACTAAAACTAGCATTTGCTTTCGGAACATAGATATTAATTGGTTCATTAATATCGCCCAAACTCAAGGACAAGGCATACGCAACTCCGCTTCCGACCAGCGCCGCAGAAGTTTTACCCATGTGTAAATCAAACTCCCCACTTATAATCATGGAGTCCAATCCACTCATTTTGTTAAACTCCTCGCCAACTCCTTTTATGGTGCATACATATTGCGCATCTCTGTAATGAAGCAATCCGTTTTCCTCTATAGCGGGCATTACATGCGCAACGCCTTCAATACGCTTTAGCTCATCAAAGGAAATCGCATCTTCTTTGAAAAATTTCGAATTTTTCGATTCTACATGTATATCCGGATCGAAACTGTTGTACAAACGAACAACCCAATCTTCCAATCCATTAAACGCAGAGAGTAAAATGACTAAAGCGCAGGTTCCTACTACAATTCCGCTTATTGAAATTCCCGAAATAATATTTATAACATTGGTGCTCTTTTTTGAAAAAAGATAACGAAGGGCTATAAACAGGGAGAAACGCAAAATTTAATCGTTTTTAAGCAAGCGGTCTATATTCTCCAAATAATCTAATGAGTCATCAATGAAAAATTCCAATTCGGGAACTATGCGTAATTGATGTCTAATTTTTTCTCCGAATTTTTTTCGAATGTCTTTTTTCAAAAGTTCAATCTGCCCAAGAAGTTCTTGTTGATTCGGAACTTTAAACATACTTAGATATATTTTAGCATATCCTAAATCGGGGCTAATACGAACAGTGGTAACTGTTATAAACGCTCCGTTAAAGTAAGTACGGCTTTCTTTTTGGAAAAATTCGGCCATCTCTTTTTGTATAAGACGGGCAACTTTTTTTTGTCTTGTGCTTTCCATTGTCGCAAAGATAACAAAGCAGCAGTGTTATTTTCTATCTTTGGCCAATATACATGAACCTTCTTCCCGGACCTTATCGCTATATCCGCCCATATTGGACTTTCGTAGGGCTAAATATTTTCTTTAATCTATTAGGAATCATCTTCGGATTGTTCTCAATTACACTGGCAATTCCATTTCTTGGATTGCTTTTCGGAACCGAACATCCTGTTCAAGCGGAACCCGTTTTTTCATTAAGTGCCGAGTGGCTTCAGCAATATTTTTACTACCAAATTTCTGATGTAATAGCTCAAAATGGGAAAGAAGCCGCGTTGATGTGGATGTGTATTACCATGTTATCGATGTTTTTATTCAAAAACATTTTCCGGTATCTCGCGATGTTTTTCCTCGCTCCGGTTCGAAACGGTGTCATCATGGATATTCGAAATGCACTGTATGATAAAATTCTGATTCTCCCGCTTTCGTATTATTCGAACGAACGCAAAGGTGATATCATGGCGCGAATGACGAACGATGTGCAAGAAATTGAATGGTCGGTCATTGGAGCCATCGAAATGATATTCCGAGATCCTCCAACCATTATTGTGTATTTGCTAACACTCTTTATCATGAGTCCGCAGCTTACGTTCTTTTCTTTAATCCTCATTCCAATATCGGCATTGATCATTGGGAAGATTGGGAAAAGTTTAAAACGTACTTCCGATAAAGGAATGAAACGTACCGGCGATCTTCTCACCATTATTGAAGAAACACTCGGTGGACTTCGCATCATCAAAGCATTCAATGCAGAAGGAACAAGTCGTTCTCGCTTTTACGGCACAAATCACGAAGTGCGCCGTTTAATGAATCGCATCTATCGAAAGAAAGATCTTGCTTCGCCTGTGAGTGAAGTCTTTGGGGCTTCGGTGATTGTTGCTATTATGTGGTTTGGAGGCCGGGCTGTTTTAGATGGTTCAGGAAGTTTAAGTCCAGAAATCTTCATGACGTTCATCGTCGTGTTTTCCCAGATTTTGCCGCCAGCTAAAGCCATCACGCAAGCATACTACAACTTGCAAAAAGGAAAAGCATCATCCGATCGTGTTGAACAGATTTTACAATCGGAGGTAGCCATTACGGATAAACCCAACGCGAAAGAAATTTCAGGTTTCGAAAAATCAATCATCTATCGAAACATCGGTTTCAGTTATGGAAATGAACCCGTCCTCCATAACATCAATATCGAATTGAAAAAAGGTAAAAGCATTGCTTTGGTTGGACAATCGGGTTCCGGAAAATCTACACTTGCCGATTTGCTCCCACGTTTCTATGATGCCACAAGTGGATCCGTTGAAATTGATGGTAAGGATGTGAAAGAGTGCAGCATTCACAGCCTCCGCAACTTGATGGGAATTGTGAGTCAGGAAAGTATTTTGTTCAATGATTCGGTTTTTAGAAACATTGCTTTGGGACAAGAACAAGCCACAGAAGAAGAGGTCATTCGCGCTGCTAAAATTGCCAATGCGCACGATTTTATTATGCAATTGGAAGATGGGTATTATACCAATATCGGCGATCGTGGACATAAGCTATCTGGTGGACAACGTCAGCGATTAAGCATCGCAAGAGCTGTATTGAAAAATCCACCCGTTTTAATTCTGGATGAAGCAACCTCAGCGCTCGATACCGAAAGCGAACGCCTTGTGCAAGATGCATTAAGCCGACTGATGGAGCATCGTACTTCGCTCATCATAGCTCACCGATTATCAACTATTCAACATGTTGATGAAATAATTGTGCTGCACCAAGGTCAAATTGTTGAAAGGGGAACGCATAAAGAGCTTATAGATAAAAATGGAGCATACCGAAAATTATTCGACATGCAGTCATTTTCGTAATTTATTTATCTGTAAATCAGCAGTGAATTCATTTATTTTCGTCAGAACGTTAATTTCACTTGTTTTACGTTGCTTTTTGTAGTAGAATTGCACCCGCAAAAATAAATTCCTTGGTAGCTCAGCCGGTTAGAGCATCTGACTGTTAATCAGAGGGTCACTGGTTCGAGTCCAGTCCGAGGAGCAAAACCCAAAGTTTATAAGCCACCCGTCCGGTGGCTTTTTTTTTGGCTTTGTAACGCGTTTGTAACACAAATCGCCAAAAGGCTTTCCGAAATTTGACATAGATTGACCTCTGTCCCCCGCCCCCTTTCTTCCAGAAGGGACCACTATGTGGCTGAGACCACATGGTGGCAAGAAGGGGAGATGATTCTGCTTAAAATAAAAAGATCCACTTTTAATCTGAGAGCTATCGGATCTTCAAATCTTCAAATCATCACATCAATTCACATTTTTCCTACTTTCGTTCTCGAAAAATGCTCTTTTAGATTAAATCTAATTCTCGTCTTGTGAAAAAATTCTCCTTTCTATTTGCTTCTATGCTGTTTGCATTTTGTCTGCAAGCTCAAGCTCCGCAAAAGTTCTCTTACCAAACGGTTGTTCGTAATGCAAGCAATCAGTTGTTGGTTGGACAAACGGTGGGCATTAAAATTTCTATTTTGCAGGGAAGTGCAAACGGAAGCGCGGTGTTTTCCGAAACGCATACACCACAAACCAATGCAAACGGTTTGGCTACCTTAGAGATTGGTGGTGGTTCTTTATTGACAGGAAACTTTGCCAACATCAACTGGGCAAACGGACCTTTCTTCGTTAAAACCGAAACAGACCCCAACGGAGGGAATAATTATACCATAACTAACACTTCACAATTGTTAAGTGTACCTTATGCCTTGTATTCGGGAAATGGAATTCTTGGAGTTTCGACAACAGGAGACAGTTTGTTATTGGGCAATGGAACTTCAATAATAATCCCAGGCATTAGCAGTGCGAACAATACTGGAGGGCAAACTGGAATAACCCAACATACCTGCGGTGCAACCAACGTGCACAACCCCGACAAAACTTACGGCACAATGACTGATCAACAAGGTAATTTATATAAAACCATCGTAATTGGCACCCAAGAATGGATGGCGGAAAACCTAAAAACCACTATTTACCGCAACGGCAATTCAATACCAAATTTAACAGATAATGCTCTCTGGCAAGGTCTCTCAACTGGGGCTTGGGCTTTTTATAATAACGACAGTCAGTTCGACTGCCCTTATGGAAAGTTGTATAACTGGTATGCTGTGTCCGACTCGCGCAATTTATGCCCTGCGGGCTGGCATGTGCCTACCGATGAGGAATGGACAACGCTCACAACCCTTTTAGGTGGACAAAGCATAGCTGGAGGTAAAATGAAAAGCGCTGGTACTCAGTATTGGCTAAGTCCTAATAATGCTGCTACTAATGAAAGCGGCTTTTCTGGTCTTCCAGCCAGCACCCGTGCCAGTAATGGGACATTCGATGACGTTAGCAACGGCGGTAGTATCTTTTGGAGTTCTTCTGAGGCCAACACCGCCACCGCTTGGTCTCGTCTCCTGAGTTACACCAGTACCGGAGCAACTAGGAGTAACTATATTAATCGAAACGGTTTTTCTGTCCGTTGCCTCAAGGATTAGTTATTTTGATTGTTCCCTGAAGAATGAATTTTATTTTCTGAATTTGAAACCTAAATTACTAAGGAATTTGCCATTTTACCCCGTTGTTTTACATTTCGTTTGTGGGTTCGCCTTGTGTATGCCTTAAGCTTTCAACTTTTGGCAAAGTAGAAGGAATAAGCTTGCAAAATCTATTCAACCCTTGCAAGGGTTCGGATTTAGTAACTGCTTTTTTAAAGGCTTTTCATCTCCTCGATTCCTCAGATTTCAATTTCTTGTGGTTTTGTGATTTTGGGATGTAAAATTATACCTCGAAAACACTAATTTCGCACTCTAATTTCCAATCAAAACGAATGGCACAGTTTGATCTGATTATGCCTAAAATGGGCGAAAGTGTCGCTGAGGCAACCATCATTAAATGGCTTAAAAAACCAGGTGATACCATAGAACTCGATGAACCTGTTCTCGAAATAGCGACCGATAAAGTTGATTCCGAAATCCCTTCACCCGTTGCAGGTATTTTGGGAGAAATTCTCTTTCAAGAAGGAGAAACTATCTTGGTCAATGCTGTCATCGCTCGTATTAACACTTCTGCTGATGCGGTTGTAAGTGCTCCAGTATCTGCTTCAGTTGCTGTAGCTCCTGTAATTGAGTCAGCTACTTCTTCAACGCCTGTTGCGGAATCAGATGCGGATTATCGTTCAGCAAGTGGACGATTCTATTCTCCTTTGGTTCGAAATATTGCCAAGGAAGAAAATGTTTCGATGGAGGAATTGGAGAAAATTGTTGGAACGGGGAAAGATGGTCGGGTTACCAAAAACGATATTCTGGCTTTCATTCCGCAGCGTAATAGCTCTCCTAAACCAGTTGCAGCTAAATCTCAAGCAGTAGTTCCAGAAAGAATTCAAGCACCTGCTATTTCGGTTTCCGGTGGCGATGAAATCATTGAAATGGATCGCATGCGTAAGCTCATTGCCGATCACATGGTGATGTCGAAAGCAGTAAGTCCACACGTAACTTCATTTATTGAAGTCGATATGACCTCCATTGTTCAATGGCGCGATAAAGTAAAATCGACTTTCGAAAAACGCGAAGGAGAAAAAATAACGTTTACTCCCATCATTATCGAAGCGGTGGCAAAGGCCATCAAAGATTTTCCAATGATCAATGTTTCGGTTGATGGTACTTCCATCGTTAAACGCAAAAACATCAACATTGGAATGGCAACAGCTCTTCCTAGCGGTAACCTAATCGTTCCGGTCATTAAAAATGCCGACATGATGAACTTGGTTGGTGTAACGAAAAGCGTTAATAGTTTAGCGGCTCGTGCTCGTGCAAACAAACTAAGTCCAGACGATATTTCAGGCGGAACATTTACAGTTACTAATGTAGGTTCTTTTGGAAACGTTATGGGAACACCCATCATCAATCAGCCACAAGTTGCGATTATGGCAGTTGGTGTTATAAAGAAAAAGCCTGCTGTTATTGAAACACCTCAAGGCGATGTAATTGCAATTCGTCATTTGATGTTTTGTTCACTTTCATACGATCATCGTGTTGTGGATGGTTCTCTTGGAGGAAGTTTCCTGCGTCGAGTAGGGGATTATCTTGAATCATTCGATCCTAACACCGCTATTTAATGGAACTTAAACTTTCGAAACCCATCGTTTTTTTCGATATCGAATCAACTGGAACAAATCCTGCGGCCGACCGCATTGTTGAAATATGTGTTCTTAAAGTGAATCCTGATGGGACCGAGGAAACAAAGACAAGGCGCATTAATCCAACTATTCCAATCCCGCCCGAAGTAACTTTGATTCATGGAATTTCGGATGAAGATGTTCAAAACGAACCAACATTCCGAGAACTTGCAAAAGGCTTACTCGATTTCATTGGCAATGCCGATTTAGCAGGATTCAATTCCAATAAATTTGATGTTCCGATGTTGATTGAGGAGTACTATCGTGCAGGAATTGAATTTCCAATGGATGATCGAAAGTTGATTGATATTCAGAATATTTTTCACCAAATGGAGCAGCGAACGCTTTCTGCTGCCGTAAAATATTATTTAAAACGCGAACATATTGGTGCGCACGGCGCTGAAGCCGATGTTATTGCAACCTACGAGGTGTTGAAGGCGCAGTTGGATATGTACCAAGATGTATCGTTTACTGATAAAAAGGGAAATCAATCCATCCCCATTGTAAATGACATGGATGCATTGGCCGATTTTTCAACGAACAAAGATTGGGTCGATTTTGCTGGAAGAATGATTTATGATAAAGATGGCAAAGAGCTATTTAACTTTGGAAAACACAAAGGAAAACGAGTAGAAGATGTGTTTGCAAAAGAACCAAGCTATTACGATTGGATGATGAACGGCGATTTTGCTCTTTCAACAAAACGTGCTTTGGAGAAAATTAAAACACGTGGTTTGATTAGTAAATTCAATAAGTAAATCATCATGAAGGTTATTTGTATTGGCCGCAACTATGCAGATCATGCCAAGGAATTAAATAATCCTGTTCCTACCGTTCCTGTTTTTTTCATGAAGCCCGATACTGCGGTTTTGAAAAATGGAGAAGACTTTTACCTTCCCGAATTTTCAAATGAAATTCATCATGAATTAGAAATAGTTCTGAAAATCAGTAAAGCTGGTAAATACATTCAGGAAGAATTTGCCTCCAATTATTTTGAAGAAATAGGATTGGGTATTGACTTTACTGCACGCGATCTTCAACATGAATGCAAAACCAAAGGTCTTCCATGGGAAATTGCCAAAGCCTTCGACGGTTCTGCTCCCATCGGAAAGTTTGTTAAAAAAGGAGAACTTGGCGATTTAAACCACATCGATTTTCATCTGGAAATCAATGGAGTAACT